>CACJCG010000005.1 GCA_902591845.1 uncultured Pelagibacteraceae bacterium | reverse complement strand
CAATGGGATCTGGATACTTATCTTGATTGTCTACCGTAGGTCACAGAAATAGATAGAAAGGGTATAAATATATGTGTGGAATAGCAGGTTTAATTCATAGAGGAAAATCTTCAAATGTTGGAAGCGAACTTCAAGGGATGCTCCAAGCATTAAAACATAGAGGAGAAGATTCTACAGGGTATGCTTTATATGGAGATACAGATGGAAAAAACTTCATTATGCGTTTTAAAGTTGGAGAAAACGTAGGAGAAGGAAGTTCATCAGTTATGGAAGATGTGTCTGTTTACGATGAAAGAAAAAAAATTGTAGATGAAACTCTGGCAGAGATGGGAGCTAAAATAGTTAAAGAAGAGAGAACTCTTCCCTATTCTTTAAGATATGAAATTGATTATGATGTAAAAGACCTGTTAGAATTTTCTCAACGTATAGAAAGTATTCCTGGTGTAGAAATTCTTTCTATGGGTAAATCTTTAGAGGTTATTAAAGATCTAGGAAATGCCAAAATGGTTTGTGATAGATATAGTTTAGACAAAGTTGTAGGCACGCATGCTATTGGTCATGCTAGAATGGCAACGGAGTCTGGTGTAGATATTAAATCTGCTCACCCATTCTGGGGATATCCATTCAGCGATGTATCTGTAGTTCATAATGGACAATTAACAAACTATTGGAATAACAGAAGAGTTTTGGAAAACAAAGGTATGAGATTTATGTCAGAGTGTGACTCGGAATTAATTGCAGTTTACCTTGCTGAAAAAATGAGAGACGGTGCAACTTTAGAGGAAGGAATGAAAGCATCTCTAACTGGTTTAGATGGTGTTTTTACTTACTTTGTTGCGACAAAAGACTCTTTAGGAATGGCAAAAGATACTATGGCTGCAAAACCTTTAGTTCTATATGAGTCAGATGATTTGGTGGCTATGGGATCCGAAGAAATTGCAATTAGATCTGTATTACCACAAGAAATTGATACATATGATCCGTTTGATGGGGAGGTGAAAGTATGGCAAATCTAAAAACGGTTTCGAAAAAATCAAAAGCCCAATCAATGGGTATGCACACTGAAGTTTTAACAGGAAGAACCCAGCAAAAATTCTTTAATCCTGATGAGGCAGAAAACTTTTATTATTTTGGTACGTACGATGTAGATTTCAATAAAAGAACCGAGCTAGATGTTAAAGACATGACAGCTCCTGAGGCTAATAAAGAAATTGATAACTTAATGAGCCAAGGGTATGGAACAATAGTTATTAAAAACCCTCAAGGTAAACACAGTCTTGGAGTTGGTATTTTAAATAAACTGAATTTAATTTTTGAAGGAAGTTTAGGATACTTTGGTATGGGTTCATGCGATGGTCCAATAGTCAGAATTAATGGAAGAGTTGGATGGTCATGTGCGGAAAACTTAATGGCTGGTAAAGTGGTAATTGAAAAAAATGCTGGATCTTGTTTTGGTGCGGCAATTAGAGGTGGAGATTTAATTTGTAAAGGTAGTGTTGGTGCCAGAACCGGAATTGACATGAAAGGTGGAACTATCATTATTGGTGGAGATGCGGGTGCATTCACGGGCTTTATGATGCAAAGAGGAAGAATAATTATCCTTGGAGACGTTGGAATTAACTTGGGTGACTCTATGTATGATGGGACAATTTTCGTAGGTGGAGAAATTGGTTCATATGGTAGTGATGCCGTAGATTCAGAATTAACATCAAGTGATCAAGACTGGCTTAAAAGAAAATTAAAGGTTGCTGAAATCGGTGAAAATTTTGATGTAAGTAAAATGAAAAAAATTGTAGCAGGTAAAAAACTTTGGAATTATGATAATTTGGAACCTACAGAGAAGAAGGGAGCAATATAATGCCTAAGAAAAAATCAAAAAAAATTAAAAAAAATGGTAAAGGTGTTGGTGGAAAAGCAGATGTCCACGCACATGAAGAAGGTAAAAGAAATAAAAGTTTATTAGGTCATAATGCCATCTTCACTCCTGAAGTAATAGACGATATTCATATTAAATCTCAATTAGGAAGATACAGAATGCGTGGAATGGCATTGATGAAAAAAATTCCTACTTTTGATGATTTAGTTTTCTTACCTGGAACCCTAACTAGATTTGTAATCGAAGGTTATAGAGAAAAATGCGAAACAAAGACTGTTATTGGACCAAGATGTGAAAATCCAATTGAATTAGATATTCCAGTTTATATTACAGGAATGAGTTTTGGTGCGCTTTCTTATGAAGCAAAAACTGCTTTAGCAAGAGGAGCAACTATGGCAGGTAGTGCTACATGTTCAGGTGAAGGTGGAATGATACCTGATGAAAGAAGATACTCTGAAAAATGGTATTACCAATGTATTCAATCAAGATATGGGTTTAATCCACATCATGCACAATTAGCAGATGGTATTGAAGTATTTATTGGACAAGGTCAAAAAGTTGGAATGGGCGGACACTTAATGGGTCAAAAAGTTACTGACCAAGTTGCTGAGATGAGATCATTACCATCTGGTATTGACCAAAGATCTCCAGCGAGACACCCTGACTGGCTAGGACCAGATGATTTAGCTTTAAAAGTAGAAGAACTAAGACAGTTAACAAAAAATAAAGTGCCAATTCAATTAAAGCTAGGTGCATCTAAAGTTTATGATGATGTGCGTATGGCTGCAAAATGTGATCCTGACTCTATTTACTTAGATGGAATGGAAGGGTCTACTGGAGCTGGGCCACATATCGCTGCTGCAAATACTGGTATTCCAGGTATAGCTGCAATTCGAGAAGCTAGAAGAGCAATTGATGATGTTGGTAAAACTGGAAAAGTAACATTAATTTATGCTGGTGGTGTAAGAGACGGTGCTGATATGGCAAAAGCTTTAGCTTTAGGTGCTGATGCAATTGCGATTGGAACTGGATCTATGATTGCACTTAACTGTAATAAAGACATCCCAGAAGCAAACTTTGAAAAAGAAATGGGTGTAAAAGCAGGTGAATGTTATCACTGCCACACTGGAAGATGTCCAGTTGGTGTAGCTACTCAAGATCCTAAATTAAGAGCAAGATTGAACCCTGATGATGCTGCATTAAGAGTTTATAATTATCTTCACTCAATGACTTTAGAGGCTCAGCTATTAGCAAGAGCATGTGGTAAAACAAATATCCACTCTCTAGAGCCTGAAGATTTGGCTGCTTTAACATCAGAAGCATCGGCTTTAGCAAAAGTTCCATTAGCTGGAACTAACTACACAGTTGGTGTTGATAACTACCACAAAATATAGAGGTAACTATGCCAAAGAAAAAAAATAAAAAGGTAGCAAAAACAAAGGAGATAAAAGGTCAGTTAGGCAAAAAGAAAGAGACTGCCAGAGAAAAAATGATTGGCCAGTCTATTGGTTACAGATACGATGTTAATCTTTTACCTGACTATTCTAAACTAACTCCATTTCTTAAGAAATATATAGAAGCGATGGGATGGGATGATTTAAATTGGTTGGAAGATGTCCATATGGGCTATGAAGAAGATAGACCTGCTGTATTTTGTAGAAATGCAAATGGTTGGGTTACAATTCCAAAATCAATTAAACTACCAAATAATCAACAAGATAGAGATATGATTGCAAGAGAACTTTTGGTTAAGTTTCAAATGTCTCCTAAACACCCGCTTGTTGATTTGAAAAAAGCATATTTAAAATTTTAATATTTCAATTAATAGTTGATTATTTATAAAAACCTAGTGAACATACTAGGTTTTTAACCCTTTTTATATTTGTATCGAATCATAAAATTTAATAGGCTTCCATAAACTAATATGGAGAGAGAATATGACTGATCAGTTAGGTGCTCTTACAACCATATTTACAGAATTTTACTACTGGGTAACAGTGGTGCTGATGTTTTTAATTCACGTCGGTTTCTGTATGTATGAAGTTGGAGCTTCTCGATACAAACACCATCAACATACTCTTATGAAAAACACGATGCTGATACCATTGGTAACAGTAACATGGTTTTTATTTGGTTGGTGGATTTACTGGGCTTTTCCAACAGGACCTGGATTAGCACCATCAATAATGAATGAAAGCACTGCTCTCATCACGGATGAGTCGGCATTTAGTGCAACATGGTATACGGCTACAAGTGATTTAATGGCTGTCAATTTAGGAGACCACATTTCTGGTGTCTTCTGGGCTGCCTTTTTACTTTTCTCTTGGACGGCTGCTTCCATCGTTTCTGGAGCAATCATTGAAAGAATTACAACTTTTGCATTTGGTATTTTAGCAATTGCAATTGGTTCTGTGTTCTGGACAATTGATGCTGCATGGGGATGGCACTTCGATGGTTGGATGTTAAAACTTCTAGGATATCATGATGCTTACGCGTCAGGAGTAATTCACGCAATTGCGGGTGGATTTGCTTTAGGTGTTCTAATGGTTTTAGGACCAAGAATTGGTAAGTTTTCATCTAGTGGTGAACCAAGAAACATTGGACCAAGAAATCCTTGGTTAGTAACAGTTGGATTATTTTTAATTTATACTGGATTCTGGGGATTTTATGCTGCATGTAACATACCTATTTTCGACCTAGGACCTGAGTATGGTATGGAAGGTATATCTTACTGGACTGCAACAAATATCTACGTAACACCTACTACACTTAGTGGTATTACTTTTAACTTCTTGATGTCATTATCAGGAGGATTATTAGCTGGATATTGGATTGCTAAAGGAGATCCTTTCTGGACTTACTCAAGTGGTCTAGCAGGTGTGATCTGTGCTTCAGCTGGAAATGATTTATATCATCCAATTCAAGCAATGATCATTGGTATGATCGGTGTTGTTATTGCATACAAACTACATTACTGGGTTGAACGTAAGTTCAAAATTGATGATGCAGTTGGTGCCGTAGCAGTGCATGGTTATGCTGGATTTGTAGGTCTAGTTATTTGTGGTTTTGTCTTAAATGGTTATCCATCATCTGGTTACAGTGTTGGTGCTATGTGGGATGGAACAACTTATGCAACAATTAATCCATTAGGACAGTTCATCGGAGCATTAATAATGTTCGTTGTTCTTGGACTAATACCAGGCTACATCATAGCTAAAGTTCTTAACGGTATGGGTAAATTAAGAATCCCTCGTGAAGTTGAGATAGCTGGATTAGACTATGAAATGATGGAATCTGCTAAAGAAGATGAAAAAGCAGTTTCATCTGCAACCAGGTAAAGGAGAAAAATATGGCTACAGTTACAAACTGGATAGATCACCTTAATAAGCCAGCAGAAGAAGTTGCTGGTGCAATTTACCCTGGTGCTGGATCTGTTGAAGGCATACTGGTAATCATTGCATTAGTCTTATGGGTTGGTTGGCACGTTTTGACTGCAAGAGCTGAAAGTGATGAACTTTCAAGACTTGCTAGAAAAAGACATAGTGCTAACGATCACAAAAGCAATATTACCGACTGGTAATTAAAATTAAAATTTGGGCGCTACTTAAATGTAGCGCCCTTTTTTATGTTCTAAATTTATGGAAGATAATAAAGAAGAATTAAGACCCTCAAAAATGAGAGGTGTAGCATTTCCTAAGGCTAAGTATGGTGTGATATTAGCTATAATTGTAATTATTGTTGTAAATTTAATTTATTATAAAGAAACAATTTTATCTTTTTTTAAATAATTATGTTAACTTAAATTGTGTCTAAAAATTTATTTCAAATTGCTAAACAAAAAAAAATTAAATATTTTTTAATTAGTTTTGTGGATTTATTTGGAGTATTAAGATCAAAATTAGTACCTGCTCATGCAATAAAAGAAATGCAAAATGCAGGAGCTGGTTTTGCTGGATTTGCAGCATGGTTAGATATGACACCTGCTGACACAGACATGTTTGGAATTCCCGACCCAGATAGTTTTATTCAACTTCCATGGAATAAAGAAGTTGGATGGTTAGCATCTGATCTATGGATGAATGGCAAACCAGTAGATGCATCGCCCAGAGTGATGTTAAAAAATCAGATAAAAAAACTTAAAAAACAGAATTTAACAATGAAATCAGGTGTTGAGTGTGAATATTTTTTAATTTCACCTGATGGCAATTCAATTGCAGATCCAAGGGATACACAATCCAAACCTTGTTATGACCAATCTGCATTAATGAGAAGGTATGATTTAATTAAGGAAATTTGTGACTGTATGATTGAAATGGGATGGGGCCCTTATCAAAACGATCACGAGGATGCTAACGGTCAATTTGAAATGAATTGGGATTATTCAGATTGCCTAAAAACTGCAGATAGACATACCTTTTTTAAGTTTATGGTAAAAACAATTGCTGAAAAGCACGGATTAAGAGCAACATTTATGCCTAAACCATTTGGAAATTTAACCGGCAATGGTTGTCATGCTCACGTATCAGTTTGGCAAGGTAGTAAAAATAAATTCTTAGATAATAAAGATAAACTTGGTTTAAGTAAAATGGCCTATAATTTTTTAGGTGGAGTAATTAAAAATGCTTCATCTTTATCTGCGTTTTTTAACCCAACAATCAATAGTTACAGAAGAATAAATGCACCACCTACAAAATCTGGAGCATCATGGTCACCGAGTAGTATTTCCTACACAGGTAATAATCGAACACACATGATAAGAATCCCTGATCCTGGAAGATTTGAATTAAGATTAATGGATGGTTCTGCTAATCCCTACTTATTGCAAGCAAGTGTTTTAGCAGCTGGTCTATATGGTTTAAAAAATAAAGTTGATCCAGGTAAGCCTTTGGATTGTAATATGTATGAAGATCATCATAAATATCCCAACTTACCTAAACTGCCTGATGAACTTGCACAATCATTAAATTTATTAAAAAATAATATAGATATGAATGATGCTTTTGGAAAAGATGTTATTGAAAGTTATATAAAGTTAAGAAGTTCAGAAATAAATGAATTCAAATCAAAAGAAAGTTTTGATAAAACAAAAGATGTTACAAAGTGGGAAAAAGATAATACTTTAGATTGTTAGTACATGACTATATTATCTAACGGTCATCAATGGAAATACACAGAATTTACAGATAATAAAAATTACTCGTTTAACAAAAAAGAAATTCTAAGTTCTCTAACTTCAGAAGAAATTAATGATGCTTATAAGAGTATTTCTGAGTGGAAAGGTTATTCTCCTACTCCCTTGCTTTCTTTAAATAAACTTTCAAAAGAATTAAGTTTAAACAAAATTTTTTATAAAGATGAAAATAAAAGATTTGATTTAAAATCTTTTAAAGCTTTAGGCGGAGCTTATGCGGTAGAAAAAGTAACCAAAGGAAATAAAGATATAGTGGTAGCAACAGCTACTGCTGGCAATCATGGAAGATCCGTTGCCTGGGGTGCTAAAAGATTAGGTTTAAGCTGTAAAATATTCATTAGTGAATTTGTAAGTGATGCAAGAGGCAAAGCTATGGCCGCACTTGGAGCAGATGTAGTAAAAGTAAAAGGTAATTATGAAAAATCTTTGATGGAATGCATAAAGCAGTCTACTGAAAATAATTGGCAAATAGTTCAGGATGTTGCTTGGAAAGATTATATGGTCGTACCCAAGTATACCATGGCAGGTTATACAGTCATGATGAAAGAAATAGCTGATCAAATCCAGGAAGAGAAAATAACTCACATTATTTTACAAGCTGGCGTTGGTGGCATGGCTGCTGCCATGGTTGTAGGTATTGCTAGATATTTGAACTATGTTCCAACAATTATAGTTGTTGAACCGGATAGTGCAGCGTGTGTAATGGAAAGTATAAAAACTGGTAAAATAGAAAAAATAGATATTAAAAGAGAAAGCTTAATGGGTGGTATGTCTTGTGGAGAAGTATCATTGGTCCCATGGGAAATACTCAAAAATTCAGTTAAACATTGTATTAGTTTACCAGATGATGATATTGCAAAAACTATGAAACTACTTGGAAATTCAAGCTTTAGTGATGATAAAATAATTGCAGGAGAAAATTCAGCCCCTGGAGTAATCAGTCTGATTACAAGTTGTGAAGATCAAGCAATTAAAGAAAAATTAGATCTAAATGAAAAATCTAATGTTTTGGTTTTTGGTTGTGAGGGAGATACTGATCAAGAAATGTATCAAAAATTAATTAACCAAAATTAAATCAATGAGTAGCACAGGTATTTTTTGGATAAGAGAGGATTTTAGAATTGAAAATAACCCTGCTTTATCTTTTGCAACACAAAATCATGATAATGTAATTGCATTATATATTTATAATAACAATGATTTTGATAATAAAAGAGAAGCTCAAAAATGGTGGGTTTTTAAATCTCTAGAAACTTTAAAAAAAGAATTATCTGATTATAAAATTAATCTTGAAATAGTAAAAGGTGACGAATTAGAAATTTTTTCTAAATTAAATAAAAAGGATAAGCTTTCTGTTTATTGGAATAAAATTTATGAGCCAGATGTTATAGCTAAAGGAAAAAAAATACGTGACTTATTTATTAAAAATGAAATCAATTATAAATATTTCAAAGGAAATATTTTAAATGAATTTCAAGAGATAACAAAAAATGATGGAACTCCCTTTAAAGTGTTTACCCCTTTCTGGAGAAATGCGGAGCAATTTTATTTAAATCAACCATCAAGCAAAAATTATATTGTTAAAAAGAAAATAAAAAAGATTACATATTTTAAAAAGTGTATTGAACCAATAGATATTTTACCAAAAAAAAATTGGTATAAAAAATTTGAAAAATATTGGAAAGTTTCAGAAAATGACTCAAAAAAAATACTTAAAAATTTAATTGAAAATAAAATTAAGGATTATGGAACTTCTCGAGATATACCATCTATCGAAGGAACCTCTAAATTATCTCCTTACATCAAACATGGACAAATTCATGTAGGCATTATTTGGAAAAAATGTTCTGAAATTAAATCAAAAGGAATTGGTTATAGAAAGTATATTAATGAGCTTGGTTGGAGAGAGTTTTCACATAGTTTAATTAATTATTTCCCTGAATTCTTAAAAGGAAATTTTAGAAAAGAATTTGATAAATTTCCTTGGGCAAAAAATGATAAATTCTTACAAGCATGGAAAAAAGGAATGACCGGTTATCCTATTGTCGATGCAGGTATGAGAGAATTATATGAGACTGGATGGATGCATAATAGAATAAGAATGGTTGTTGGTTCATTTTTAGTCAAACATTTGAGAATTAATTGGACTGAAGGTGAGAAGCATTTTAGAAATTGTCTACTTGATTTTAACAAAGCAAATAATGTTGCTCAATGGCAATGGGTTGCTGGCTGTGGTGCAGATGCGGCACCTTATTTTAGAATATTCAATCCAATACTTCAGGGTGAAAAATTTGATAAAGAAGGCAATTATGTAAAAAAATGGGTTCCTGAACTTAAAAATGTACCAAATAAATTTATTCATAAACCATGGGAAATGGATTTAAAGTATCAAGAAGCTATAAAAACAATTATTGGCAAAGATTACCCGGGCCCTATTGTTGTTCATGAAAAAGCTAGAGCTGCAGCTCTTGAAGCGTTTCAATCTTTGAAGAAAAAATAAATTTAATTTTATTCTCCAATAAAATGATGAATTATAGTTCTTTTTTGAGCCTCTAATCTGTGTTCAAATAAATATATGCCCTGCCAAGTTCCAAGCAACAATTCACTATCTTTCACACTTAGAGAAATTTGATTATTTGTTAATGCGGATTTAATATGTGCTGGCATATCATCTTTTCCCTCCGTAGTATGAACATATAGTTTATTATCCATAGGAGCTAATTTATCAAAATAATTTATTAAATCTGTTTGTACATCTGGATCTGCATTTTCTTGAACAATTAATGAGGCGCTTGTGTGCTGAATACTTAAATTAAGAATACCATTTTTAAAGGTATTTTGACTAATCCATTGAATTGTATCATTAGTAAACTCATATAACTTTTGACCATTAGTATTAATTTGAAGATTATAGAATTCTTGTTTCATTAATTATACTCCTTCGATGTAAGTTCATACAAACGACTAATGGTACGTTTAAATGGTTTTTCTAACAATCTTGAAGAGGTAAATTTATCTAAATTTTGATCAGCTGTAACTGCTAATGAAATATTTTTATCATAAATTATATCTAACAAAGTAATAAAACGCTGTTGTTGATTTGAATTCAAATTATTAAATTGAGGTATTTGATCTATTACCATAAATTTACAGTTTTTAATTATTTCTAAATAATCTTCCGCTCCTAAATTTTGATCACAAAGTTGATTAAAGTCAAATCTAACGATTCCTTCATAAAAGTTTTCTATTTTGAATTCTCTTCCTTTCACATTAATTGTTATTGAAGATTGTTTTTTATCCTTTGTTATAGTTCTAAAAAATTTATTAATCTTAAAATTAGTTTCTTGGTTAAGTGGAAAAAAATATCTTTGTTTTTGATTATCATTAGATTTTCTGTAATCATCCTCAATTTTTAATTCATACTCGATTGATTGATCTTCCATTATTTTTATAAAAGGTAAAAATTGTTCACGTTGAAGACCCTCTTTATAAAGTTCTGAAATTTTAATGTTTGAAGTAAGAATAATTTTAATATCTTCTTTAAAAATTTTTTCAAATAGTTTTCCTAAAATCATTGCATCAACAATATTTGTCACTTGGAACTCATCAAAATAAATTAATGAAGCTTTTGATTTTAAATTTTTAACAAATTGATTGATTACATTTTCTTCATTTTTTTCTTTTCTTTCATGAACAAAATCATGAAAACCTAACATAAACTCATTAAAATGCTGTTTTAATTTTTTTTCGTCAAGATGTTCATAAAAGAAGTTTAAAATCATTGTTTTACCAACGCCTACATCGCCAAATAAATAAAATCCTTTTTTAGATTTTTGTTTGTAAAATAATCTTGAGAAAAAAAATTTATAATTACTTTGATGGTAATCTTCTAATTTTTTAATTACAGTGATTTGATTATGATTAACTTCTAAATTTTGACTTTCACAATAAGATATAAATTTTTTTTCAAATTTTTTTAGCATCAATTTTTTTTAGTTTTAAAATCAATACCATACTCTGATCTTGGTCCTTTCCTTAGCCCAAATGGACCTGAGATAAACAAAGTTAATGGTTTGGTTCCTGGCTCCAAATCAACTCGATGTAAATTATTTGCTGATCTGAAACCAATATACCCTGGTGGACGCCAAAACTTGCCAGTGCTTAATGTTTCCCAATAACCGCCTCTTAAAATTATAGTAATATAAGGAAATGTGTGATTATGAACTCCTTCACCATGATCATCTGCTAGCATTTCATGAATTAATATATTGAACGGAAACCATTTAGGTCGATGCCTCATCAAAACATAGTAACGGTTCATCCAAGGCTTTGCCTCTTTAAAGTTAGGATGTGAAGGTCCTCTATCTAATACAACTTTTTTTCTGCTAATTTTTTCTAAAAATTTTAGGAACATGTTTAGTTATATTGTACAATTGAACCATTTCTTACTACATATAAATTGTTGTTAAATATAAACGGTTCAGAGACTAATCCACCAGAAACTTTTTCAATTTTAATTATATTCCCATCTTCAATTCCAGCTACAATCATTCTACCATCTGAGTTAGTTAAAAATAACTTTTTGTCCCCAATTACAAAGCCAATGGGATAAATATTTTTTCTATTTTTAGCTTTATAATTTAGAAATAGGTCTGTAATTCGAACTATATTACCTTTGTTCTTTTCAATTACATATAAATAACCCTCATTAGAAACCGTAAAAATTAGATTTCCAACTAAAATAGGTCTTATATTTGCATTAACTTCATTTATCCAATTAGTAGTACCTGTTTTTAAATCAATTGAATAAAACTGGTTTTTATTATTTGAAAAAAATATTGAACTTCCATCTGACACCAGTTTAGAAATCTTAAAATTATAAGTTTCATTCATTGAGCTACTTTGCGTAGGTAGTTGCCATATAATTAAACCAGTTTCATTATCTACAGCTGTAATATCTCCTATGGAATTACTAAAAATAACATTATCTTCTAAAATAATTAAAGAATATTTAATATTTGAAATTGTAAAAGAATCCTCTGTTTGTAAATTCCAACATTCAGAACCATCTTTGATTTTGTAACATCTCAGAATATTTTTATAATCAATGACAAATATTTTATCTTTGTGCTGTTTAATATTTGAATTAAATGGATACTCATTATTTTTTAACCAATTTAATTCTCCAGTATTAATGTTAATAGAATAATATTTTGCTATACTATCGGCAACTAAAAGATTTTGACCCTCTGCTAAAAAATTTAGCTTTGGTTTTAATTTTTTTTCAGCTTTTGAATAATAATTTTTTTTCCAAATAACTTTATAATTATTATCATACCTTATAATTGAACCTTTTTTATCAAAAAATATAATTCCATTTTTCAAAAAAATTGGTTCAAAATATAATTGATTAATTTCCTCTAATTTTGAAAATTTAAAACTACCAACCTTTTTTAAATCACCTTTGTAATTTTGCAAACCAATATTATTTTGATTGTTAATTTTTTTATCATTTATTTTTATTGATGATAGGTCAAATTTTAAATCTCGATTAAATTCTTTAACAATTGCCTTTTCTTCAGTAAAAACTTTTATTATTTTTTTATCTGTTTCTAATTTATTTTCTTTGTCACCCCAAATCCTAGACTTTTCGTTAAAAGAACAGTTATTAAAAATAAATAATGCAATGAAAGTAAAAACTAATTTATTCACTCAAGTCTCTATTCAATCTTTTCTCTGCTTGAAGTCTTATATCTGGATTTGGATTTTCTAAAACTAATATTTTATTAAAAAATTCTTTAGCTTTTTGGTTTTGATTGTTTGCATAAAAATATTCTGCCATCAGATATAAAGAATGTGATTTCCAGACACTTTTTGAATTTATAAGTGGATTTAAAATTTTTAAAAGATCACTTTCTTGAGCATTATCAGCATTATAAAGTGCCTTCTTGTATATAATTAAGTTAATAATCTCATTATCTATTGAAGTATCATTTATTAGTATATCAAATAATGAATTGATTTTAGATTGATTACTTACAAGATTATTGTCAATGATAAAATAAAGCGACAAAGGTGAATAAGTTGGATCTTTCTTATTAATAATTTCAATCAGACTACTAGTTGTCTTTTTTTTTGTTTTTTCTGAATAATCTATGATAATTGAATTAAAACTGTCTGAGATATTTTTTTTTTTATTAACCAAATACTTATCGTAACTAAAAACACCTATAATAATAATAATTAAAATAATTATACCTGATATTATTTTATTTTTATTATTTACAAAAAAATTTTTAATTTTTTCGTTTCTTGTACTTGTATTAATGCTAAATAATTCAGAGCCAATTAATTTAAGATTTTTTCTATTTACATCATTGTTAAATTGCAATGGCAATATTCCCATTCCAATTAAGTTTGATCTGTGAATTCTTTCAAAACTCTCGGCAATAACTGCTTTTATCCCAAGTAATTTTGTTCCTTTAGCTGCCCAATCTCTTGAGGATCCAGTTCCATACTCTTTTCCTCCAATCACAACTAAATCTGTTCCTCTTTTTTTATATTCAACTACCGCATCATAAATAGGCAGAACTTTTTCTTCTGGATATAACTTGGTAAAACCACCTTCAGTACCTGGTGCCATTTCGTTTCTGATTCTAATATTTGCAAAAGTTCCTCTCATCATAACTTCATGATTTCCTCTTCTTGAACCATACGAGTTATAATCTTTAGGCAAAATTTGATGTTCCATGAAATATTTGCCAGTTGGGCTGTTTTTTTGAATACTGCCAGCTGGAGATATATGGTCAGTAGTAACCATATCACCTAATATTAATAATGGTCGTGCATCCTTAATTTCTTTAAATCCTTCAGGCTCATCTGGTAAAGAATTAAAGAAAGGAGGTTTTTTTACATACGTAGAGCTTTCATCCCAATTGTAGATACTACTTTTATCAGTTTTAATTTTTTGCCATTGAGTTGGGCCCTCAGAAACGTTTGAATATCTTTGTATAAACATTTCAGCATTAAGAGATTGTTTCAACGTATCTTCTATTTCTTTATTTGAAGGCCAAATATCTTTTAAATATACTTCTTTACCATCTTTATCTTTTCCCAATGCATCTTTGTATAAATCAACTTCCATATGCCCTGCAATTGCATATGCAACTACAAGCGGAGGTGAAGCAAGATAGTTAGCTTTTATATGTGGTGAAATTCTTCCCTCGAAATTTCTATTTCCTGATAAAACTGAAACTGCATAAATATTTTCTTTTTCGATTGCATCTACAATATTTTCAGGAAGTGGCCCTGAATTTCCGATACAAGTTGTGCAGCCATAACCAACTAAATTAAAACCAAGATGATCTAAGTAAGTGTTTAATCCAGCTTTTGCTAAATAGTCTGTAACCACTTGTGATCCAGGTGCTAAAGAAGTTTTTACCCAAGGTTTAACCTGCAAACCTTTTTCAATAGCTTTTTTAGCTAATAGTCCAGCCCCAATTAAGACATTTGGATTAGAAGTGTTCGTACAAGAGGTTATTGCAGCAATTAATATTGAGCCATCTTTAATTTCATAATCTGTATTTGCTACTTTTGAAATTGATTTTTCATTTTTATTTGTAGCTTCCTGCAATACTTTTTGAAACAAACCGGGTGCTTCTGTTAAAAGAACTTTGTCTTGAGGTCTTTTAGGTCCTGAAATAGTTGGTACAACTGTAGACATATCTAAAGATATAATGTCAGTAAATTCTATTTCGTTACTTGACCATAATCCTTGTTCTTTAGCATAATTTTCAACAACTTTGACAATGTGCTGATCTCTTCCTGAAAATTTTAAATACTTCAATGTTTCTTCATCGATAGGAAAAAAACCACAGGTAGCACCATATTCTGGTGCCATGTTTGCAATTGTAGCTCTATCCGCAAGAGTTAAGTTTTTTAAACCCTCTCCATAAAATTCAACGAACTTACCAACCACTCCTTTGTCTCTTAACATTTTAACAACAGTTAATACTAAATCAGTTGCAGTGGTACCTTCTGGCATTTTGTTTTTCATTTCAAAACCAATAACTTCAGGTATTAACATTGATATTGGTTGACCTAACATTCCTGCTTCAGCTTCAATTCCTCCAACACCCCATCCTAAAACAGATAAACCATTTACCATTGTTGTATGACTGTCTGTTCCAACTAAAGTATCTGGAAAAAGATATTTTTCCCCTTTAAATTCTTCTGACCAAACAACTTTTGACAAATATTCTAGATTTACTTGGTGACAAATTCCTGTTCCTGGTGGAACTATTCTAAAATTATCAAATGCCTGCTGTCCCCATTTTAAGAAAGAATATCTCTCACCATTTCTTTCAAATTCTATATCGACATTTTTTTCAAAAGAATCTGCTTTTGCAGACTGGTCAACTTGTACTGAGTGGTCAATTACAAGATCAACTGCAGATAATGGGTTAATTGTATTTGGATCTTTATTTTTTTCTTTAACAGCTTCTCTCATGGCAGCTAAATCTGCAACAGCAGGTATTCCTGTATAATCTTGAAGCAAAACTCTTGCTGGTCTATATGCAATTTCAGTTTTAGATTTTTTTGTTTTAAGCCAATTCTTAATAGCTTCTATTTGAGATTTAGTAACACTCAAGTCATCTTCGTATCTTAATAAATTTTCCAGCAAAACCTTTAGAGATTTAGGAAGTTTACTTATGCCATCCAGGCCATTCTTTTCTGCTTCAGGTAAAGAGTAATATTTAAAATCTTTACTATCTATTGAAATTTTTTTTAATGAATTATAAGAATTTTTATTTCCTGGTTTCATGTTATAAATAAAAAGTTAATATGCTTAATAAAAGAAGCAGTGACATAACATAATTAAAATAATTAATAAATTTCTGATTTGTCGCGAATTTCCTAAAGAATTTACCTAAAAATGTCCATAATGTAATACTGGTTACCGAAACTAACAAAGCTAATATAACAATTTGAGTCGTATAGCTTACAAAATTTTCTCCAACTTTAATATATGTTGATACAATTATAATTGATGCAATTACAGCTTTTGGATTTAAAAATTGAAAAATAAATGTTTCTATAAATTTTACTGGATTTTTATTTTTATTTTCTTGATTTTGCGAACTGGAGAAAGAGATTTTATAGGCTAAGTAAATTAAAAATAATGTTCCAAGATACTTTAATATTTCTTGAATTAATGGATAAAGTTTAAAAACATTTATTAATCCTAAAGCTACGCATAATAATAAAAATGGGAAACCTAAAGTAACTCCAATTATATGTGGGAGAGTTCTTGTAATACCAAAATTAAATCCAGAATAAAATGCTACAAAATTATTTGGTCCTGGAGAATAAGCGGCTACAATTCCAAATAAAGTTATCGATAGAATTTCTGGATGCATTTCTATGCAATAGGTAAGCCATTCTCAGATTTTTGAGATGGATGGACCAAAATTACTTTACCCTCCTTGTCTATTGAGCCAAGAATAAGCACTTGAGAAACTACACCAGCTATATTTTTTTCTGGAAAATTACAAACACCTATTACTTGTTTTCCTTTAAGATTTTCCTCATTATAATAATGGGTAATTTGGGCAGAAGATTGTCTAATTCCAATTTCTTTTCCAAAATCTACTTCAACAACTAAAGAAGGTTTTCTAGCTTTTTCATTTTTTTTTACTGAAATGACTGTTCCGACTCTAATATCAACTTTATCAAATATATCGTAGGTAATTTGTTCTTTCATGTATTTAATATATAATGGAAGAAAAATATGAGTACAGAAAATAATTCAGATCTTTTGTTTAAAAATTCTGTTAAAATTTTGACAGATTTAATTAGTTTTAAAACTATATCAGGAGAAGATAATACCGCTTTAATTGATTATTGTGATGATATCTTAAAAAAATTAGGTGCTACCTCATTTAGAACTTATGATGATGAAAAAAAAAGAGTAAATCTATTCGCAACTCTTAAAGCTAAAAGTTCAAACAATAAAAAACCTATAATTTTATCAGGTCATACGGATGTTGTCCCGGTCTCAAAGGGTTGGAGCTCAGACCCTTTTACTGCAACAATTAAGGAGGATAAATTATATGGAAGAGGTTCATGTGATATGAAGGGTTTTATTGCATGTACTTTGGCATATGCTCCGATTTATTCAAAATCTAATTTAGATAGAGATATTCATTTTTCTTTTACATTTGATGAAGAAACAGCATGCATAGGAGCTCCAATATTAATTGAGGAGTTAAAAAGAAGAAATATTAAAGATGGTATTTGTATTGTTGGCGAACCTACCAACATGAAGATTATTGATGCACACAAAGGATGTTATGAATACACAACGCATTTTAAAGGTTTAGCAGGACATAGTTCAGCACCACATAAAGGTGTAAGCGCAGTTGAGTACGCATCAAGATATGTAAATAAATTAATGAAATTAAGAGAAAAACTTAAAGAAAGAGAACCTAAAGACTCTATATTTGATCCTCCACATTCTACATTATCTATAGGAGGAATATTTGGAGGAATAGCTCATAATGTAATTGCAGATAAATGTCATGTTAACTGGGAAACAAGACCTGTTGTAAAAGAAGATGGTGTATTTTTAAATAAGGAAATAGATAAATATGCAAATGAAGTTTTGCTTCCAGATATGAAAAAAATTTTTCCTAATGCTTCAATCGAAAAAAATATTATAGGGGAAATAATTGGATTTGATAGAAAGAACAAATCCGATGCATGTGAATTAATTTCAAGTTTAACAGGTGATAACTCAAGGCAAGTTGTTTCTTTTGGAACTGAAGCAGGTCTATTTCAGGAGATAGGTATTAGTACAGTTGTTTGTGGTCCTGGTTCAATTGAACAAGCTCATAAAATTGATGAATTTATAATTTTAGATGAATTAAAAAAATGCTTAAAACTCTTAGAAGGTATTAAAGAAAAATCTTCTATAAATTAACTCCAACCACCTACTGCTTTTACCTCCAAGAATTCTTCAAGACCATGTTCACCTGCTTCACGTCCTATTCCTGAATGTTTAAAGCCTCCAAATGGTGCATCAACTGCAATACCTGCTCCATTTACATCAACCATTCCAGATCTTAATTTTCTTGCAACTCTTTGTACTTTTTCAGAATCTTGAGTTTGAATATAATTTGTTAATCCATATGCAGTATCATTAGCAATTTTTATTGCATCTTCCTCTGTTTCAAAGGGTATTACAGATAAAACAGGTCCAAAAATTTCTGTCCTTGCAACTTCCATATCATTATTTACATCTGCAAATACTGTTGGTTTAACAAAGTAACCTTTGCCTAAACCATCTGGTTTACCTGTTCCTCCAGCAACTAATTTTGCACCTTCATCAATACCTTTTTGAATTAAAGTTTGTATTTTATTATATTGTGTTTCCGAAATGACAGGACCTATGTGCTCCCCTTCTTTTTTTGGGTCACCCACCTCAAAGTTCTCAGTATATTTTTTTAATCTCTCAATTGCCTCATTATAAATTGATTTTTCAACAAGCATTCTAGTTGGTGCATTACAAGACTGTCCTGAATTTCTAAAACATCTCAAAGCACCTCTTTCTATTGCTTCTTCATCAGCATCTTTAAAAATGATATTTGCCCCTTTACCACCTAACTCTAAACTTACTCTTTTAAAGTCTTTTGCAGCATTTTGTGAAATTAGAGCTCCAGCTCTTGTTGACCCTGTAAAAGAAATCATATTAATATCTGGATGACTTGTTAGAGCATCTCCAGTTATTGCTCCATCACCATTAACTAAATTAAATACTCCTTTCGGAAATTTTACTTCGTCAATAATTTCAGCAAGTATCATTGAAGATAACGGTGCTAATTCAGATGGTTTTAAAACCATCGTACATCCTGATGCGATTGCCGGCATTACTTTTAAACAAACTTGGTTCATCGGCCAATTCCATGGTGTTATTAATGCACATACACCCTTTGGTTCATAAATCAGCCTTTGGTTGGGAGCATGTTCACCTAATGGTTTTTCAAATTCAAAATTTTTTAAATATTTAATGAATGATTTAATATGACTAGCTCCTGTCCCTGCTTGCAATTTTGTTGCAAAATCTTTAGGAGCACCCATTTCAAGAGTTATGGCTTCTGCAATATCTGCCCATCTTTTCTTATAGTTTTCATAAAGTTTTTCTAATAATCCAATTCTTTCTTCTTTAGAAGAAAAGGCCCAAGACTCGTAAGCATCTTTTGCTGCACTAACTGCTAAATCAATATCTGCTTTATTTCCTAAAGTAATTACAGCACAGCTTTTCTCTGTAGCTGGATCAATTACTTTAATCTCCTCAGAACTATTTGGTTTAACCCACGATCCATTAATGTAAAAATTTTTTTTATCTAACATGTTATGAAGTTATCCTTTCTTTATGTTTTTGCAAATAAATTAGTTAATTCATAAACAATAGTTGCTGCTGCTAAAGAAGTTACCTCTGCATGATCGTATGCTGGAGAAACCTCAACAACGTCAGCTGAAACTAAATTCAATCCAGATAAACCTCTTAAAACATTTACCATTTCTCTTGTGGTCATACCTGCAATTTCTGGTGTACCAGTGCCTGGTGCAAATGCAGGATCTAAAACATCAATATCAATTGATAAGTATAAGGGATTGTCTCCAACTCTTTTTCTAATTCTTTCTGCTATTTTATCCGTTCCTTCTGTTTGAAATTCATCACAATGAATTATTTTAAATCCAAAACTTTCATCATTTTTTATATCATCTCTACTATATAGTGGTCCTCGAATTCCGACATGCATAGAGGCATCATCTAAAAATAATCCTTCTTCCCTAGCTCTTCTGAATGGAGTTCCATGGGTATAAGGCGCACCAAAATATGTGTCCCAAGTATCTAAGTGTGCATCAAAATGAACTAAAGATACAGGACCCTTATTTTTTTTATTGATTGCACGTAATAAAGGCACTGCAATTGTATGGTCTCCACCCAAACTTATAATTCCTCCAACTTTATTTAATAAATCTGTAGCACCTACTTCTATTTGTTTGATTGCTTCATCAATACTAAACGGATTGCAAGCAATATCACCAGCATCAGCAACTTGTTGGATTTTAAAAGGCTCAACATCATAATTTGGATGATAATTAGTTCTCAAATGTCTTGAAGCTTGTCTTATGCTTTGTGGGCCAAATCGTGCTCCTGGTCGATAACTTGTACCGGCGTCAAATGGAATTCCAACAATTGCAACATCACAACTTTCTACGTCTCTTAGTTCAGGGAGTCTTGCAAAAGTGCTTGGGCCAGCAAATCTTGGAACTTTGGTTCCGCTAACTGGTTGAATTGGATTTTTGTTTCTTTCTTTTTTCATTTTTTAATAATCTAAGATAATATTATCTAATCTAATTCGTCTATAATAATTTAATGAAAATTTTATTTTTATTTATTCTGATTTTTCATATTTCGTATGTAAATGCTGATGAAATTTATAATTTGATAAAAATTCCCAACTTAGAAATTTATAAATTAAAAAACAATAATAATATTCGCTATTTAAGCGCTAAAGGTAATTTTAAAATTGGTGTGAATAAAAACATTGCTTGCAGCAAAGTTAATATCAATAATTTAAATACAAAATTCTCTTTAATTGAAAAAAATCTTAATCGATATAATTTTAATTTTCTTAATAAAATAAAATTAAAATATATTGTATTTTGTGAAAATTTATTTATTTCGGAAATTAATACCGGGGGAATACCTGATAATAAAAACAGAACCTTAATTTTAGATATTAATTTTAATGAAAAATATTTTGAAAGAATGATACACCATGAAATTTTTCATATGATTCAAAATACTCACAATGAATATTTTGATGAGAATAAATTTTCATCTTTTAATCAATCTTCATTTAATTATACTGAATGTTCAACTTGTTCTGATAGGCTAAATTTAGATCTATATGAAAAAACTGATGGTTTTTTGACAGAATATTCTAAATCTATCCCATCTGAAGATATGGCAGAAATTTTTTCATTTTTAATGACTGATAGAGAAACAATTGAAAATAAAATTAACAGTGACAAAATTCTGTATAAAAAAGTGAATTTTATAAAATTAAATTTAGCTAAAATAGATGAAAATATTTTATGATAAAAACTATTAATGCCTCAAAATCCGAAAAAATTTTATTTATATTTTTAATCGGTCTTTCAATTTTTGCTTTTACATCTTTTTTTTTATTAAAAAATAAATGTCTATTTGTTGAAAAAAATAATTTAGGTAAACTTAATTTTAATGAACCAAATAATATTGCGGTAATGAATGTTGAGTGTGGAAATGTAATAATTGAACTTTATCCAGATATTTCTCCTAAAGCGGTGGAAAGATTTAAAATTTTAATTGAACAAAAAATGTATGATGGTTCAACTTTTTATAAAGTTTCAGAAAATACTTTTGTACAAGCTGGAGATATTGAGTATGGAAATATAAATAATTTAGATTATTCCAAAATTGGTAGCGGAAAGTCTGGATTAGGATTGTTAAAATCTGAACTTAGCAATGATTTTAAATTTACAGAGGGAAGTGTAGGTTTTGCTAGAACAACAGAATTTAATACTGAGGATAGTGAATTCTTTATTACATTAAAAGAAATTCCAATTTATCAAGGCGAATATACTCCAATTGGTAAAGTAGTTTACGGTTTAGATATTTTAACTAAAATTAAAACAGGTAATAAAGCAATTTATGTTTTAAGACCTGATTATATTAAAACCTTTAGAATGTTTAATTCTAATTAACTAAAGGTTTACCTGTCGATAATGTGTGTTTAATTCTTTCTTGAGTTTGTTTTGTTTCTATCAATCTCATAAAAGAGTCTAGTTCTAATTTATACAAATCATCCTCTGACAAAACTTTTTCAATACTAGTATCTCCACCGCTTAAAATATTTGCAAGCTCAGTTCCAACATGCATACCATGATCTAAAATTATCTTTTCGTTGTATAATTTCTCTAAAACCCTAATCATTTTATCTTTCAATGGCTTTCCAGAAAGTTTGAATTTGCACTCTTCTGGAGGAACAAAATCAGTGTTTTGATCAATTAAATTTTTTGCTTCCTCAAAAAGACTATTTCTGTTCATAATTTTTCTGTCTTCTGGTTTTAAATACTTTAGTGGCTCAGCCTCGATTGGAGATGTAGCTGTTTTAGCATAACCAATAATATCAAAAACTTTTAAAGGTGCATAATCTGGATCTGATTTTGCTTCCTCTGTTTGTGACCATCTCCACAACATTTCTTTACATCCTCCTCCCGCTGGAACTAATCCAACAATAGTTTCAACTAATCCAATAACTAAATTTGTGTGTGAGGCAACAAAATTACTTTGAACTAAAACCTCAAAGCCTCCTCCAAGCGTAAGTCCAGAAGGAGCTGATACAACTGGGTACTTAGAGTATTTTAAAGTTTTGCAAGTATCTTGAAAATATTTAATGAATTTTTCAATTGATTTAAAATCTCCTTTGTCGGCAAAATTCATAGTATAACTTAAATTCACACCTGCTGAAAATTGCATACTTTCATTAATTACAATTAAAGGTTTGTCAGTAGCATTTTTCAATGCATCCATTGAGTCATAATCTAATGCACAGGCTTTTGTCGTAAACTCAACAATATTAAAATTTTTAAATCGATGAATTTCAGCAGAATTATTTTTATCCAGTTTAATTGCTGATGGTCTTATTTTTCCTAAAGTTTGAATATCTGTATAAATTTGTCTTTCTCCATAAAAGTTTTCATCTTTTGTTTTTGATAAATTTTCTAAAAATTTATTATTTTCAAAGTTATCAATTCTTTCAAAGAAATTCTTTACCCCTATAGATTTCAACATTTCAAAAGGACCCATTGCCCAATTAAAACCAAGTCTCATCGCTTCATCGATATCATTAAATTTATCTGTAATTCCAGGTACTAGTGAAGAGGCATATTTAATTATTTTTGAAATTACAATCCAAGCATACTCACCAAACTTATCTTTTCGATTTATTAAATTATTGATGTCAACAGTCTCTATTCCTAAATCTAATTTTTTTGTTGACGAGTACTCTCCTGTTTCTAAATTAATCGCTTCTAAAATTTTTTGATCTCCACTTTTATTTATTCTATAAAAGCCACCTTTTCCTTTACGACCTGTATAGCCTGTCTCGATTAATTTTTTGACTAATGGAATTTCTTTTGCAACAATTTGAAATTCATCTTTATGTGAAAGTTCCTTAATAAAACTTTTTAATACATCAGCCATCAAATCAATTCCAATTAGATCATACAATCCAAATACTCCTGTTTTAGGTATGCCCATCGGTCTACCAAAAACTGCATCTGCTTCTTCTATTGAAAGTTTCATTTTAAAAGCTTCCGTCATAGCAACCTGCATTGCGTAAACACCAATTCTATTACCTAAAAATCCTGGGGTATCATTACAAATTATAGCTCCTTTACCAAGATCTACTTCACAAAATTTCTTTAAAGAGTTAATTTTATTTAAGTCGTTATTTTCATTTTTAACAATTTCTAACAATCCCATATATCTGACTGGATTAAAAAAGTGAGTGATACAAAAGTCTTTTTTTTCTTCATCATTTAGTTTTTCTGATAGAACTTTAATTGGAATTGACGATGTATTTGAAGAAACTATTGCACCTTTTTTTCTATTCTTAAATATCTTCTCATAAATGTTGTGTTTAATATCAATTCTTTCTACTACCGCCTCTACCACCCAATCTGCATCTTTTACAACGTCAAAATTTTCATCAATATTTCCAACGTTAATATTGTTAATTTTACTTTTGTCTATTAGCAAGGGAGGTCTAGATTTGTGAATTCTTTCTCTTGCCTTTTCACTGATTTCAGTAGTCAAATCTAAAAGAGTAACTGGTACACCTGCATTACATAAATGGGCAGCTATACCACTTCCCATTGTACCAGATCCAATTACAACTACTTTTTTAATATCCATATAAATTAAACTTTTATTGAATTAATCAAAAACTTGAAATATGACAAATTTCCTGATTAATTAATTTAGTAAGCTATATAAATTAATACAATATTAAAGATAAAAATGTACAATTCAGTAATAGCTGGTTACTCCAGATCTCCTTTTGCAATGGCTAACAAAGGAAAATTAATAGATGTAAAACCAGTTAATCTTCTATCTGAAGTAATTAAAAACCTTGTTTCTCAATCCAAAATAAATCCCAAAGATATTGAAGATGTTATTATAGGTTGTGCTTTTCAAGTTGGTGAGCAATGTTTTAATATCGGTAGACTGGTAACCTTTTTATCAGACTTGCAAATTAGAGTGCCTGGTATGACTGTAGATAGATGGTGTGGATCCTCTATGGAAGCAATTCATATTGCTGCAGGGAAAATAGCAATGGGTTCAGGTAAGGCATTTATTTGTGGAGGGGTAGAAAGTATGACGCGAGTTCGAACTGGTTTTGAGGCTCTACCTTACCCTTATTCAGATGAAGATAAACAAAACCCACATTTATATTTATCGATGGGAATTACAGCGGAAAATGTCGCAAAAAAATATAATATTTCTAGAACCGAACAACAGAAATTTGCATTAGAAAGTCATAGGAAAGCAAACGAAGCACAGCAAAGTGGTAAATTCAATAATGAGATTACAAAAATAGGTAATTATGAAACTGATGAAAATATCAGACCCGATAGCACAATGGAAAAATTAGATAGTTTAAAGCTAGCATTTGATAAAAATGGGACCGTGACAGCAGCAACTTCTTCTCCCTTAACTGATGGTGCTGCAACAACACTGATATGTGAAGAAAATTTTGCTAAAGAAAATGGTTTAGAAATTCTTGGAAAAATAAAATCTACTGCAGTAGAGGGTTGTGATCCAAATTTTATGGGATTAGGTCCAATTTCAGCTACCAAAAAAGCTTTGAAAAGAGCTAATCTTTCAATTAAAGATATAGACATTGTTGAGCTTAATGAAGCTTTTGCTTCACAGTCATTAGCATGTATCAAAGATTTAGGAATTAATTTAGCGAAAGTTAATTTAGATGGAGGGGCTATAGCTCTAGGACACCCTCTTGGTGCAACTGGTGCCAGGATTACCGGTAAAGCTGCTCAATTATTAAAAAGAGAGAATAAAAAATATGCCCTATCTACTCAATGTATTGGTTTAGGAATGGGAATTGCAACTATAATCGAGGCAATTTAATTTTATCTATTAATTCCTCTAAGTCTCTCAGATCTTCTTCTTAATAATTCAGCGCTAATTAAGATTAAAGTTGAAAGAATAATTAGACATGTTGCAACAGCAAGAATTGTTGGGCTCAATTGTTCTCTCAAGCCTGTCCACATTTGTATCGGAATGGTTGTGTTTTCTAAACCTGCTAAAAACAATACCACAACGACTTCGTCAAAAGATGTAACAAATGCGAACAAACCTCCAGATATAACTCCAGGCAATATGAGTGGTAATGTAATTTTCATAAAAGTATTAACAGGATTGCTCCCTAAACTAGCTGCTGCTCTTGTAACACTATGATCAAAACCGGAAAGTGTTGCAGTAACAGTAATTACAACAAATGGAGTTCCTAATATTATGTGAGCTAAAACTATTCCTGTATGTGTTGCAGCAAGACCAACTTTTGCCATGAAAAAGAAAATTGCAACCCCAGAAATAATCAAAGGTACAATCATAGGAGAAATTAAAGTGGCCATTATAATTCCTTTATATGGCATATGCCTGCTACTTAAACCTAGGGCAGCTAAAGTTCCTAAAATTATTGAACCAATAGTTGCAAATATAGCAATTATAAAACTATTTTTAGCAGCTAATCCCCAAGGATTTTTAGTTCCATAAATCATATCTTTATACCATCGTAAAGAGAATGCATCTGGATCTAAATTTTTCATTCCCTCAGAAAAAACTAAAAACTCTTCAGCATTAAATGATAGGGGAAAAATTACAAACAACGGCGCTATTAAAAAGAAAAATACAAAAGTACAAATAGCAATGTAAATGTAATGCCAAATTCTATATCGAGTTTCTGTATAACTTGGTAACGCCATAATTATCCTAATTTAATATTATCAACTCCAACTAATTTATTATAAATCCAATAAATAATTAAAACTCCGCTGAGCAGCATTAATCCCATTGCGGATGCAAAACTCCAATCTAAAGTTTGTTTCATATGGAATGCAATTTGATTACTTATTAAAGTTCCTGATGCGCCCCCAACTAATGCTGGTGTGATATAGTAACCAATCGCTAAAATAAATACTAATAAACACCCTGCTCCAATTCCTGGAATAGTTAATGGAAAGTAAACTTTCCAAAAAGCAACAAAAGGAGTCCCTCCTAATGATTTTCCAGCTCTCATTAAGCTAGGCGAAATAGTTTTCATAACACTGTAAAGTGGAAGAACCATAAAAGGTAACAATATTTGCGTCATCGCAACATAAGTCCCTACTTTATTATACATCATCTCAGGCCTGTTATCGTCTGCAACAAGACCTATCAAGACAAAGAAGTCATTAACTACTCCTTGTTGTTGTAACAAAATCATCCAACTAGCAGTTCTTACCAATAAGGATGTCCAAAAAGGTAAAAGTACACATATCATTAAAAGATTTGAATATTTCATAGGCAAAGTTGCAAGCAAATGTGCTATTGGATAACCCATTAAAAAGCAAAATAGAGTAACAAAAAAAGCAATTTCAAGGGTTCTCAACCATAGAATTCTATGAATTCTTCTATCCTCTTCAACTTGTGTAATACTTCCATCTGCAGCATAGTACATGTCCATACCTTTTAAGTACTTAGACATTGTATAGGGCGGGGCTGTTCTTTTAATCGCTTGCCAATACTCAACATTTCTCCAACGTTTATGAACTTTCATAATCTGTTCTTTAATGCTTGTGCTCTCATCAATTTTTTTTCTTTTCACTTGTCTGAAGAGTTTTTTGGTTATGGAGTTAAAACCATTTTTTTCTTTATTTAGTCTTTGACCAAGTTTTCCATGTTCTTGTTTATCAACAAGAACTTTAAAATCATAATAAAAAGCTGTAAAAACTTCTTCTGGGGGTAATTCTTGTCCGTCCCATTTTTCCATTTCTTTAAAAGTTTTAGGAAGCATATTTGTTATCATTTTATCATCTATGCTTCTACTAAACATCTCTCCTATGGGAAAAACGTAAGTAATTATTAAAAATAAAAGTAATGGCGCTACAAGAAGAAAAGCTTTAATTTTATTTTTCTTCTCAGCTTTTTTTAGACTGACTTCTAATGGAATTCCATCAGTTGTTAATATTTGTTTTGTTTCAGAGCTCATAAAAAAATAGGGCGGTTAGTTATAACCGCCCTAAATATATTATATAAATTCAGTGTTTAAAACTGAAATTATAGGCCTGCTTTCATTGCTTCCCACTTTTCACCAATCTCTGTTCCGTTATCTGCCCAGTAGAAAGGATCAACTAAGAAATAATTCTTAGTGTTTGCAGGAGCTGTTGGCATTTGAGGCATCATCTCTGTTTTACCATCTTTGTACCATGGCTCACCAGCTTTGATTACATCAAGAGAAGATTTTCTCCATGGAGCATATGCAATGTACTTAGCGCTACCTGCTAACATTTCAGTGTTAGTCATCATAGCTAAAGCTTTTTTAGCATTTGCTTCATCTGGACCACCTTTAACAAGTGCGAAATATTCATAGTCTAAACCTTGACCATCCCATACTTGTTTAATTGGAGCACCTTCACCTATTTCAGCGTTAAAGAATCTTCCGTTCCAACCTGTTGCCATTACAACTTCACCTGCAACTAATAATTCAGGCGGTTGAGCACCAGCAGACCAGAATACACATCCACCATTAGGGTCTGTGCAAAGTTTCTTAATTTTGTTCATTGCTCTATCAAGACCACCTTCGGCTTCAAGTTTTCTGTAGATTAATTCTCCACCTTTACCCATTTTTACACCGTCAGCAGCTAAAGCGATTTCCAAGTTAGTTAAAGCGCTTTTGTAGATTGCTCTTTTTCCTGGGAATTTTTTAGTATTAAAGAAATCCTTAATTGTTTTAGGTTCTTTACCACCAAATGCTCTAGTATCAAAAGCATAGTTCCAAGAATATAAAATGTTACCTACAGCACATTCACTAGGCATTCCTGTGAAGAAGTCTTCACTTGCAGGAGTTCCATCTGGTGCAGCTGGGAAGTCTTTGTCAAAATCAAATTTAACAAATAAACCTTCATCACATCCGTTGATCGTATCGAATGCAAATAAGTCTATGATATCCCAAGTTATAGCACCCGCTTCTTTTTGTGCTTTGATTTCTGATAAACCACCAGAATAGTCAACCCAGTTGATTTCTATTCCAAGTGCTTTAGCAGTAGGATCACCATACCCAAGCTTTTGAGACTCTGTATAAGCTCCACCCCATGATGCTACAGTAACAGCAAAGGCTGAAGAAGTTAGAGATACAACAAAAGAAAGAGCTAGTAATAATTTACTTATTTTTCTCATTATTCCTCCGTTTAAACGTTAATATAAATTAATTTATATAAGTAAAAGTACAACAAATAGGGGTGGCTAAGTCAACAGCTGATTTTGTCATTAAAATGTATATTAGATATATATATTTTATAGTGTAATTATTTAGGGTCTAATGCTCTAGCATCAGTGCTATTCCATCCAATATTAATATCTTGACTAACTTTTAATTCTAAATTGGACGTGCTGTTAGGGACTTTAAGAATAAATTCCGAACTTCCCAAAAGATTAAGCCTAACCCTAGTATGGTCACCGTGATAAATTACTTCTTCAATCTTTCCAGTAAACATATTATCCATCTTATCAGTTGGATTAATTAACGCTCTTTCAGGCCTTAAAGAAACAGTAGTTTTTTCACCTTTAGACTTAACAGAAATTGGATTAGCTAATATTTCTGAGTTTGCTAGTTTCACTTTACATTTATCTTTTGCGATATCAATCACTTCACCATTAAAGGTATTATTTTCACCAATGAACTCCGCTACAAAAGAATTAACTGGCTTTTCATAAAGTTCTGCTGGATCTGAAAGTTGTTGAACTTTCCCATCATTAAATACTGCAATTCTATTTGACATTGTTAATGCCTCACTTTGATCATGAGTTACATATACAACCGTTACACCAATACTTTCATGAATATGTTTAATCTCGTATTGCATACTTTCTCTCAAATTTTTGTCTAACGCTCCTAGAGGTTCATCCATTAAAACCACTGCAGGGTCAAATACTAAAGCTCTTGCAACAGCAACCCTTTGTTGTTGACCACCTGAAAGTTGAGCTGGCATTCTAGTTTCAAAACCATTTAAAGAAACCATCGATAATGCTTTGTCAACTTTTTTATCTATCTCATCTTTTTCAACTTTTCTTACTCTTAATGGGAAAGCCAAGTTTTCATAAACTGTCATGTGTGGGAATAATGCATAATTTTGGAAAACCATCCCTATACCTCTTTTATGTGGAGGAATATTCGAAATTATATTTCCATCTAATAATATTTCACCATGTGTTGGTGTTTCAAATCCAGCTAACATCATTAAACATGTTGTCTTACCTGAACCAGATGGACCAAGCATAGTAATAAACTCACCTTCTGCGATATCTAATTGAAGATCTTTAACGACAAGAACTTTACCGTCATAACTTTTGTCTACTTTATCAAATTTTACGAATTCTGGATTTTTAGACATAAAGTTGCATATAAAACATTTGTATAAATAGATTTCAATAGCTAATTAACTCTTAATATGAAGCTCTTTTGGAAAATTACAGAACAATTCTGATCCATTCTCTGTAACTCTAATAGCCTCTGAAGCTTCAACACCCCAGTCTCCGAACTGCATCACTGCTATCATATGAAAACAAACATTAGGCTCAAGTACTGTCATATCTCCTTTATAAATATTAAGTGTATGCTCACCCCAATCAGGTGGATAACCAATTCCAATGGAGTAACCTGTTCTAGATTTTTTTTCTATTCCATACTTATCTAGAATTTTCCAAAAAGCTTGGGCAACATCATCTGCTGTATTTCCAGGTTTGATTGCACTAATTCCAGCATTCAGTGCTTCGATGGTTTTATTCATTGTATCAATCTTTAATTGATTAGGTTTTCCTAGCAGAACTGTTCTAGCCATTGGAGCATGATATCTCTTATAAACTCCAGATAATTCAATAATTGTAGCCTCACCTTCTACAAATTTGTCTTGAGTTGCTGTTAAATGTGAAGCTGAAGTTCCTTTTCCTGTAGGAAGTAAAGTTGCAATACTAGAATACTCACCACCAAATTCCTCTGTACCATAAAATAATGTTTTTTGAATTTCACCTACAGCATCACACTGTCTAACACCTGGTTTAATTACTTCCATTGCAGTTTTCATTCCTTTTTCTGATATTTTTGCAGCAGATTTCATAAAACCAATTTCAGCATCAGATTTAACCAACCTTGCCCAATTAACTAAACGATCACTATCCTTTATTTGTGCGTTTGGTAATCCCTGTTTAATTTTTTCATAACAGAATGCAGTAAAATAATGGGCATCCATTTCAACACCTATATTTAGTTTGTCCCACTTTCTCTCTTTAATTATTTCAACTAAATAATCATAAGGATGTTTCGGCCATTTATGAATGTAATTTTCATCGTAAACAATAACACTTTCGTTTTTTAAGTAAGTTGTAATATACGCACCACCAGCATCCTGTGCTCTTACAAAACATAAAGGTTCATCTGCATCTATATGAACAATAGCACATTGGGCATAATAAAACGACCATGCATCATAACCTGTTAAATAATTCATATTATTAGTATCATGTGAAATTAAAAGTTCGATGCCTTTTTCCTGCATCATTTTTTGAATTTTTTTTAATCTTTTTTTGTATTCTTCTTTACTAAATGACATCAATTTACTTGGAATAATTTTCCAAACCCTTCAACTGAATTATTTTTTTTAATTTTTACAAGGGTATCCCAAATTAAAGCCTGATTACTAGACAAAACTATTGTATTTAATTTTTTTTCTAATTTATCGATAATTTCTAGAACTGGTAAAGCAGTGCATGAAACAAATAAAGCATCAGCACCCTTCAAGTCTATTTTTGATAATACTTCATACAAATAATCTTGATCGACTTTTCCAATGTCATAATCATCTTGAATATCAAAATAAGAATTGGATGAAACTTCAAAACCTTCACTTTTAAAATAATCTAAAACATCATCGTTTAATTTTTTACTATATGGTGTAAAAATTGAAACTTTCTTAATATTTAATTTCTTTAACGCTTTAATGGCTGCAGTGCTTGGTGTTGAAACTTCTGCCATAGGTTTTGCAACTTTGACTTTTTTTTCTATTGATTCATGACCAGCTGCAATAGTCCCAGAAGTACATCCATAAACTACACAATCCAAATCTTGATCGGGCAAAATATCTTTAGTGACATCTGTCACTTTATTTGCCATTTTGATCAGGTTTTCTTTCGTGAGAGGGTTGTAGCATTCAATACGATTAACAAAAAAATCAATTTTTCTATCTTTAATCACATTAATAAAATCTTTTTCAATCATAAAGTCACTTGCAAGAGCAATTAAGCCAACTCTAGGATTGGCTTGGCCGATAAACTTTGGATCTATTTTTGTTGAAATCATATTTTAAAAAGTGAATATATCACAAGTTCTTTAATAATCATTAATATTAAAATAGGCATGAATATAAAAGATACTTTCGTAGCCTCCTTGGTGCCTATTTTTTTAGGCTTTGGTTTTGTAATTGCAAAACCTGCTTTTGAGTCTTTCCCCCCAATACTTTTAATGGGTATAAGATTTACATTTGCTGCATCAATATTAATTTGGTGGTTTCCAATACCAAAAGGATATTTGAAAAGAATATTTGCTGCATCATTAGTGGCTAATACGTTGCAATATAGTATTACATATACTGGTTTAGATTTAATTGATGCATCTTCAGCAGTTCTTTTAGTTCAGATGGAAGTTCCGTTTGGAGTTATTTTTGCTTACTTCATGCTTAAAGAAAAACCAACTATTAGAGCTTTGATTGGTATAGCTATCGCTTTTGTAGGTGTTTATATTTTAACTGGATCTCCTAACTTGGATGGAAAATTTATTGGAATTGGTCTTACAATTTTAGGATCTGCTATATGGGCTCTTGGACAAGTTATGGTTAAACCTTTGAGTAAAGAAATAAATCCTTTAGCTTTAGTTGCGTGGTTGGCATTATTCTCTGGACCAATTTTAATAATGCTTTCTTCAATAATTGATGGAAATACAATTAATTATTTAACAAATGCCAAGATTGATCACTGGATCATTGCAATTTATATTGGTTTCATCATGCAACCAATTACTTATGGTTGTTTCTATTACGTTTTAAAAAACAACCCGCTTTATAAAGTTCTTCCTATTGTTACTATGGGTATACCTCCAACAGGATTATTGGCAGCAATTTTTCTTTTAGGTGAAAAACCAACACAAGAATTATTTATAGGTGGGGCAATAATAATAGTGGGTGTGATTTTAATTGTGTTTACAAAAAATAAAAAAGAAGAGGAAATAAAATGAAAATAGGTTTTATTGGATTGGGCAATGTAGGAGGTAAACTAGCTGGAAGCTTAATAAGAAATAATTTTGATGTTACTGTTAGAGAGATAGATAAAAGTTTAACAAATGAATTTAAAAAGCTTGGTGCTAAAGTTGCAAAGTCTCCTAAAGAATTGGCAGAACAAACTGATCTAATTATTACTTCACTTCCTTCTCCTGAAGTTTCCGCAGAGGTTATGGAAAGTGAAGATGGAATTTTAAATGGTTTATCAGAAAATAAAATTTGGTTAGAAATGAGCACAACAGATGAGGATGAGGTTAAGAGACTTGGAAATAAAGTGATATCAAAAAAAGCTATCCCACTAGATGGACCTGTTAGTGGAGGATGTCATAGAGCAGCTACAGGTAATATTGCTATATTTGTAGGAGGAGATAGAAAAGCTTTTGAAAAAATATTACCTGCCTTAACTGTAATGGGTAGAAAAGTTTTACATACTGGGGAGCTAGGTAGTGCGTCAGTTCTTAAAGTTATAACAAATTATTTAGCATCAGTTCATTTGATAGCATTAGGTGAGGCATGGACTGTTGCAAAAAAATCAAATTTAGATTTAGCTAAAACATTTAAGGGTATTGCAGTTTCATCTGGAAACTCATTTGTTCATGAAACAGAAAGCCAGGTTATTTTGAATGGTTCTTATAATATTAATTTTACAATGGATCTTGTTTTGAAAGATACGGGTTTATTCGATAATCTAGCTAAGAAATTAAATGCTCCTTTAGAGATTTCGCCAAAGATAGTTGAGATATTTAAAGATGGTAAAAAAAAATATGGTTCAAGAGCATGGTCATCAATGATTGTAAAAAGAATGGAAGATTTAAATAAAATTGATTTTAGAGCTGAAGGTTTTCCTGATGAGCTTGTGGATAATGAGCCAGAAGAAAAAGGCTATGAAATTTAATAAATATGCTAAGATTATTAAATGTTAGATAAAAGAAAATTTTACATTAATGGTAAATGGGTAGATCCAATTGAAAAAAATGACTTTGAGGTAATAAACCCTTGCAATGAAGATCCTTGTGCAATTATTTCATTAGGTTCAAAAAAAGACACAGATAATGCGGTTAAGGCTGCAAAAACTGCTTTTGAAAGCTGGAAAGAAACTAACAAAAAAGAAAGGTTAGAATTGCTCGAAAAATTGCTTGTAGTTTATAAAAAAAGATTTGGAGAAATGGCTGAGGCTATTTCACTCGAAATGGGTGCGCCAATGGATTGGGCAACAGATGTTCAAACTGGATCTGGACAAACACACTTAGAAGATTTTATTTTAAGACTTAAAGACTTTGAATTTGATGAACATTTCGATCAAAAATCTAATAACCACATTTATTATGAACCAATCGGAGTTTGTGGACTAATTACTCCATGGAATTGGCCAATAAACCAAATAGCTCTCAAGGTAGTTCCAGCATTTGCAACTGGATGCACAATGATACTCAAGCCATCAGAAATAGCACCACTTTCGGGAATGCTATTTGCAGAAATGATTGATGAAGTTGGTTTTCCAAAAGGAGTATTTAATCTGGTTAATGGAGATGGTGAAGGAGTAGGAACTCAAATATCAAGTCATCCCGATATTGATATGGTTTCTTTTACAGGTTCAACACGTGCGGGAAGATTAATTTCAAAAAATGCAGCTGAAACTATAAAAAGAGTTTGCTTAGAACTTGGTGGCAAAGGTGGAAATATAGTTTTTGGAGATAGTTATAAAAATGCAGTTAGAGATGGAATAAGAAATGTAATGAGTAATTCAGGCCAATCATGCGATGCTCCAACAAGAATGTTGGTTGAAAAATCTATTTATGAAAGAGCGGTAAATGAAGCAGTTGATGAGGCAAATAAAATAAAGGTAGATCAAGCATCGAAAAAAGGAGATCATATTGGTCCTGTAATTTCGAAAACTCAATACAATAAGATTATAAATTTAATTGAAAGTGGAATATCTGAGGGTGCAACATTGGCAGCAGGAGGACCTGAATTACCTAATGGATTAAATAAAGGTTATTTTATTAAACCAACTATTTTCACAAATGTCACAAATGAAATGAAAATTGCAAAAGAAGAAATTTTTGGTCCAGTACTTTCCATAATACCTTTTGAAAGTGAAGATGAAGCAGTAAATATTGTAAATGATACATCTTATGGTTTGGGAAATTATTTACAAACAGAAGACAGAGAAAAAGCTCATAGAGTTGCAAAAAAATTAAGATCAGGATGTGTTTATATCAATGGAAATGCAGCTGATGCGGGCACGCCTTTTGGAGGATACAGACAATCAGGAAATGGAAGAGAAGGTGGAGTTTGGGGGCTTGAAGAATATTTAGAAGTAAAAACTGTTACCGGCTGGAAGGATTAATACTCTTAAACTCCAGCATATCTTTAAAAGTACACATTTCAGGTTTTGTAAAAGTAATTTTTGGAAATTTTTTACTAAAGTCTAAAGATAGTTTTTTATTAAATTTAATT
>CACJCG010000004.1 GCA_902591845.1 uncultured Pelagibacteraceae bacterium | reverse complement strand
CCACCAGTTGGGGTTGCCTACTTTACCTCTGCAACAATAGCGCAAGTGCGTCTTGAAAAGGTTGCTATTGCGTTAATTCCTTATTTGATTGGATTGTTTTTACTTTTATTTTTTATATTAGTTGTTCCAGAATTAACAATGTTTCTTCCAAACTTATTGAGTAATTAATGATAAAATTTTTAAACAGTATTGATCGTTTTATTCACCGTATATTGGAAGCTATGTGCTCACTCTTATTGGCTGCTATGGTTGGTTTTACTCTTTACAATGTTACAATGCGATATGTTTTTAATAACCCTCCTGTTTGGGGCGATTTGCTAACAGTATTAAGTAATATATGGTTGATGTTTATAGCGCTTTCTTTGACAGCTAGAGATAATGAGCATGTAGCTTTAAATTTAATTTATGAAAAATTACCAGAGCGACTTTCATTATACATACGCCAGTTTTGGAAAATTATGATTATGATAATTGGTGTAGTCTTAATTATTTATGGAATTGAACTTGTAGAAGGTATGCGTGGTAAGTATTGGGAAATGTGGTATTTTGAAATTAGTATGCAAGGTATTGAGTTTAAACCAAATTATATGCCCAAAAAATACGCAGTTGCTATTCTACCGTTAGCTGGATTTTTGACTACCATTGGTGCTGCCATTGGTTTTATAAAAAAGGTCTAGTTTTTTAAATGACGTTTCCTCTTAACCCTTGCCTCTCCAAGGAATAGTCTTATCTATTATTTTTCTTAAAGATATATCAAATAAAAGACCTAGCATACCCATTATGAAAATTGTTATCCAAATAACTTCATACTGAAAGTATTTTTTTGCAACATTTTCAACAAAACCAATACCAGTTGTACCTGCTAGAAACTCTGCAGCAACAAGTGTTCCCCAGCACATACCAACAGCAACTCTAATTCCTGTAAGAATTTCAGGAAGTGAATTAGGGAAAATCACATATCTTAAAATTTGTTTTTTAGTAGCTCCTAATGAATGTGCAGCATGTATTTTTGAAAGCTGTGTTCCTGATGCACCAGCTCTTGCAGAAATAATCATAATTGAAAGTGAGACCATGAATAATAAAAATATTTTACCCGTATTATCTATTCCAAGAACTGAAATAATCAATGGCGCCCAAGCTAACGGTGGAACAGGTCTGTATAATTCGATTAAAGGATCAAAGAAACCTTTAGCAAATCGATTTAGTCCCATAAACAATCCTAATGGCACCCCAATAAGAATTCCAAATACTAAACCTAAAAATACCCTTAAGAATGAGTCCCATATATGTCCATATGGGACTGGGACTTTAAATAATTTAAAGTCGCCAGTAACAACTTTTAAAACGTTACTTTTAAAGTTTTCTTTTACAATTCCATCTTTTGAATGCACTGGATATTCACCAGGCAATACATCTGCGATCCAATCAGGTAAAATAAATCCAACCATTTTACTTACATCAACCATCTCAATCCATAAAAGAGGAATATTTTTGTAGCCAACACTTGGTTTAGACATCAATACAAATTTATTAAATGTATCTGATGGTTTAGGTAACCATCTTCCTGAACCCTGTTCTGAACATGTTGGTCCACTTGCAACTATTGTTCCAGCTGGGAATAAAAGAATATCAATTAATCTTAATCCACCTTGCTCTTTATTTTGTAATTCATCAAACTCTATTATTGCTGCTTGCATTTCATTTAATGCATTAGGAGGATAGATGCTTGCAAACTCTATTCTTCTTGCAATTTTAACAATATTTTTTGCATAGTCAGATGCTATTTCTTCACTATCATCTAATCCTTTTCTGTAAGCTTTAATATCATCTTTAAGTTCTTTGATTGCGCTTTTGAACTGTGGGTTATGGTTTTTTAATTTAAAAAATTTGTCATCAATTTTTTTTAGTTCTGCTGCAGCTGCATTAAATTTTAAACCTTTATTGGTTTGAGGTGCAGTAGGTATTTCAATGGTATTTTCAATTGTACCGGTTCCAGAGTCTATAGTTGTAATTCCCCAGCCACCTTGTTCATTAATAAGTTTTTGTCTTTCAGTTTTTTCAGTATCTGTCTCAAAGGGATAGTCTTTCTTTTGAAAATTTAAGCTCAGAAGTTTTATTTCCTCTGTCATTTCTTTGATTTTAATTTTAGTTTCCATTTCAATTAGTTCTTCACTTGTTAAAAATGGAATTAATTTAGAGGTTCTATCAATGTAACTTACAAGGATTGTTTTTTGTTGATCATTTAGATCAGGAGATGCTTTTATATCATTTGCAATTTTTACAAGATTTTTATTTTCAATTTTAATAATCGATGTGCTTTTAAATTCTCTTTCTTCAATTGGGAACTGATATTTTAAACCTAATAATGACTCATTAATCTTAGCAACCTGGCATAATTCATTTGCTGATTTTGGATAAAAACCTTTTGCGATATCCCATGAATAATAAAGCCATAGCATTAGAATTGCACTGCTACCAACGATTACCCAGTGCGTTCCTCCTTTAGCTCTTTCAGGATTACCAAAGACTGCATCAACTTTTTCAGTTCTAATTAATCTTCTTCCATAAAGAATACATCCAATTACAGCTACAGATATCAAGATTGTTATAAATTGGGTTAACATTTAATTTTCTTTCCCCATAATTTCTTCTTCCATATTCCAAATCATTGATAAGATTTCTTCTCTGGTAGAAGAGAATTCCTTATTCTTTTTTATTTCTCTTAAGTCTTGTGTAAGACCCATTTCTGCAAATGGAAGATTATACTCTTTATGTATCCTACCTGGTCTTGGTGCCATTACATATAATCTTTCACCAAGTAATAATGCTTCTTCAACAGAGTGTGTAATTAAGATAATTGTTTTTCCAGTTTCTTTCCAAATTTTTAAAACTAATGATTGCATTTTTTCTCTAGTTAATGCATCTAAAGCTCCTAATGGTTCGTCCATTAAAATTAAATCGGGATCATTTATTAAACATCTTGCAAGAGCAACTCTTTGCTGCATACCACCTGATAATTGATAAGTAGGTGTATTTCCAAAACCTTTAAGCCCAACTATATCTAACCATTCATTAACTTTCTTAGCAGTAATTTCAGGATCTTCTTTCTTCATTCTAAGTCCAAAATTTACATTTTCTGCTACCGTTAACCATTCAAACAATGCACCTTGTTGAAAAACCATTCCTCTTTCAACACCAGGTCCATCAATTTCATTATTATTAAGTGTTATTTTTCCTGATGTAGGTCTTAAAAATCCAGCAGTAATATTTAGTAAAGTTGTTTTTCCACAACCAGAAGGACCAAGAACAGTAAGTAATTCTCCTTTTTTTAAAGTAAAGCTTACGTCCTTTAAGGCGTGAACTGTTTCTCCTTTAGGAGTTTTGAAAATCATATTAAGATTTTGAGAAACCAGATCGCTCATTACTGCCTTATATTAGAAATTTGATAAAAAAAATAGGCACCAATTATAAAATCAGTGCCTATTTAAAAAGTTTTAAACCTTTAAAATTATAAAGGTAAGAAACTTGTATCTACAGCTCCTCCTGGAGTTCCCATACCTTTTAGGAAACCATCAAGATTACCACTTTCCATAGATGCTTTTGTTTCTTCTGGTGTTAAGAATTTGAAACCACTTAAAGTGTCTTTCATATCTGCAACTGTCATTTCTGATGCTTTAGCCATAGCATTCATATCAGCCTTACCAGCTTTGTATCTAGCATTAGCTTCATGAGTAACTTCGATGAAAGTTCTTAACATACCTGGGTTTTCTTTCATGAATTTATCTGTAACAGAAGTGATATCTATACCTAAGATACCAGCTGCTCTAGCTTCATCTACAGTTAAAAGTCTTGATCCAACTGCAGTTGCTGCTTTGATTGAGTTACCACCAAATAAACATGCCATTACAACATCGCCACTAACTAATGCAGCAGCACCTTCTTCAGGGTCCATTTGAATAATGTCCATTTTACCTCTGTCAGCACCAACAACTTTCATACTTTCATCAAAAACGTATTCAGCCATTGTTCCTAATGGAACAGCAACTTTTTTACCTTCTAATTCAGTAGCGTTTGCTTTTGTAATTCCAGATGCATTAGATGTAACACACGTAGTTCCACCCATTCCGTATTCCATAGCAATATCAACTAATTTGATAGGTGCATTTGATTTTACAGCATTGATAAAAGGTACTAATCCCTGTGAGTAAGAAATATCGATATCTCCTGCTAACATTGCATCAGTCATTGCTCCACCATTAGTGAAATTTGTCCATTTTACTGGAACACCAAGAGCTTTAGCAAAATTCTTTTTCTGCATGTCTTCTAAATTTGGGCTTGGCCATTCTAGAAAGTATGCAACTCTAACTTCATTTGCAGCTGAATTAGCAACTGAAATTGATAGGTTAAGTGCAAAAATAGATCCTAGAATAAAACTTAGTATTTTTTTCATTTATTCCCCTATGTTTAATTAATTAAATTCTGGATATTTAAATTCAAATTGCCTCTGAAGTAAAACAAAAAAAGAAACTTATACAATCCTTGGTTGTGTCAATAATGTGGTAGTTAATCTATTTATTTTAGTCTAAAGAGGCCTTAGAGTTTAATTTTAAAAACAAATTAAAACAAAATTATAGAAAGAGATTTATGAGCTCAGAGAACAGAACTTCAGTTCCAAATTCATTAAATGAACATTGGATGCCGTTTACATCTAATAAAGATTTTAAATCCAATCCAAGATTAATAACTGAAGCAAAAGGAGTTTACCTAAAAACGCATCATGGAAAAACTCAAATTGATGCAAGCTCAGGATTATTTTGTAATCCATTAGGTCATGGTAGAAAAGAAATAACTGAAGCTGTTACTAAACAATTGGAAACACTAGATTATGCTCAACCTTTCCAACAAGGTTTTGGTGGATCATTTGAATTAGCAACTAAGATTTCTAAACACACTCCAGGTGATTTAAATAAAATGTTTTTTACAATTTGTGGATCAACTGCTGTAGAAACAGCAATTAAAATTGCAGTCGCATATCATAGGGCAAAAGGGAACGCACATAGGTTTAGATTTGTTGGACGTGAAAGAGGTTATCACGGAATGAACATTGGCTGTGTTTCAGTTGGTGGAATGATTAATAATGTTAAAACATTTGCAAGTATATTAATGCCAGGCGTTCAACACATGAGACATACTCATTTACCAGAACATAAATTTATAAGCGGTCAACCAGAAACAGGTGGAGATCTTGCTGATGATTTAGAAAGAATAGCTAGCAACTTTGGTCCTGAAAATATTGCAGCATGTATTGTTGAACCAATTGCAGGTTCTACTGGAACTTTAGTCCCACCAAAAGGATATTTACAAAGACTAAGAGAAATTTGTGACAAACACGGAATACTTTTAATTTTTGATGAAGTTATCACAGGATGGGGAAGAACTGGTTCTGCATTTGCTAGTCATGAGTTTGGCGTAACTCCAGATATAATGACAATGGCAAAAGCAACTACAAACGGAGTTGTTCCAATGGGTGTTGTGGCATGTAAAGATGAAATTTATGATGCAGTAATGGATGCTTCACCAATGGGATCTGTTGAATTATTTCATGGTTATACTTATTCTGGGATTCCAGTAGCTGTTGCTGCTGGTTTAGCTGTGCAAGATATATTTGAAAAAGATGATATTTTTAATAGAGCTAAGAACTTAGCACCTTATTTCCAAAAAGGTTTATTCTCTCTTCAAGATTTGGAGTCAGTGGATAATATTAGGGGTTACGGAATGATGGGCGGAATTGATATGAAAATGAATACTAAACCTGGTAAAGCTGGTTATGAATGTTTTAAAGCTTGCTATGAAGCAGGTGTTAATTTTAAAGCGACAGGTGATTGTTTAATAATAGCTCCACAATTTATATGTGAAGAAAAACATATAGATGAGATTATTGATAAACTAAGAACAGGTATTTCTAACTATCAAAAAAATCAGAAAAACTAGTTTTTTATTTAGTTAAAAATAGAGAGAGTTTATGAAAATAGGCGTACCTAAGGAAATTAAGCCTCAAGAAAATAGAATTGGTTTAACACCAGATAGCGTAAGGACTTTGGTTTCAGAGGGCCATGAAGTATTGGTTGAAAAAAATGGTGGATTTGAAGCTGGTTTTGAGAACGATCAATATTTAAAAGCTGGAGCTAAAATTACTGACTTAGCTTCTGATATTTTCAATGACGCAGATATAATTGTTAAAGTTAAAGAACCTCAAAAAGTTGAAGTTGAAATGATAAGAGAAAATCAAATTGTTTATACTTACTTACATTTAGCTGCTGCAAAAGAATTAACTGAAGGTTTAATAAAATCTAAAAGTATTAATATTGCTTACGAAACTGTAACAGATGATAATGGAAGATTACCGCTTCTTGCTCCAATGAGTGCTGTTGCAGGAAGAATGTCGGTACAAGCTGGAGCTCATTGTTTAGAAAAAAATCAAAAAGGTAGAGGAGTATTATTAGGAGGAGCACCAGGAGGTGAGCCAGCTAATGTATTAATTCTTGGAGGTGGAGTAGTTGGAGAGAATGCAGCAATAATTGCAACAGGAATGCAAGCGAAAGTACATGTGGTTGATAAGTCAGTAGCAAGATTAAAACAACTTGAAGAAATGTTTGGTGATAAAATTATACCTGAACAAAGCGATAAGATTGATTTAAACAAATTAGTTGCAGATGCAGATCTTTTGGTTGGAGGTGTATTAATTCCAGGTGCAGAAGCTCCAAAACTAATAACTAAAGATATGTTGAAGCTAATGAAAAGAGGATCAGTTATTGTTGATGTTGCAATTGATCAAGGCGGATGTGTTGAAACAAGCAAACCCACAACACATGGAGATCCAACTTATATAGTTGATGATGTAGTTCATTATTGTGTTGCGAATATGCCAGGTGGAGTTCCTAGAACTTCTACATTTGCATTAAACCAAGCAACTCTTCCTTTTTTAGTAAAATTAGCAAACAAGGGCTATCAAAAGGCACTTGGTGAAGATAGAAATTTTCTTGCAGGTTTAAATGTATACAAAGGCAACGTAACGTATAAAGCTGTTGCAGATGCTTTTGGACATGATTATGTTAAACCATCAAGTATTTTATAGGCTGAATACTATAATCTTTTAATAATATAGTTACCCATCACCAAAGTATCCATTTTAGTTCTTAAAAAACAGTCAAGAGCCTCATCAGGTTTACTTACTATTGGTTCATTTTCATTAAATGATGTATTTAATAAAATTGGTATATTAGTTATTTTGTAAAATTCATTTATTAAATCGTAATATTTTTCATTTGTGTCTTTGTAAACTGTTTGTAGTCTTCCCGAACCATCAACATGTGTAATAGCAGGTATTATTGGACGTTTACTTTCCTTAATTTGATAAACCTTCATCATAAAAGGAACCTCATCATCATTTTCAAACCAATCAGAAACATGTTCTCTTAAAATTGAAGGAGCAAAAGGTCTAAAACTTTCTCTTCTTTTGATTTTTAAGTTCAGTATATCCTTCATGTCTGACCTACGTGGATCACCTAAAATAGACCTATTACCTAAAGCTCTTGGTCCCCATTCCATTTTACCTTGAAACCAACCAATAACTTTTCCCTCATGAATATCTTTCGCGACTACTTTGCTTAACTCGTTATCATTAGATATTTTTTGATAATTACATTTTTCTTGCTCAATATTCTTTTGATATTTTTTTATACATTCTAAAACCTCATCTTCGCTAAATGATGTGCCCCAATAAGCATGCCTCATTTGAAATTTTCTTTTCTCTCTTTTATTTTGATAATGTGATGCAAAAGCAGCCCCAATTGCACCACCAGCATCACCAGCTGCTGCTTGAACGTATATATTTTCAAATTTTGTATTATTTTTAATTTTTCCATTTGCTACTGAATTCATTCCACATCCACCTGCAATACATAAATTTTTGTTTTGATATTTGTCGTATAAATTATTTAAAATATTTAAAAAAACTTCTTCATATACTTTTTGGGTAGAGTGAGCTATATCTTTATGGAAATCGTTTAAAGGCTCTTCCTTCTTGCGTTCTGGACCTAGTAAGTCCAAAATTTTTTTTGAATACAAATCTCCAATTTCAACTTTCCCTTTTTCCCATCTGTAATTAAAATTTTCTTTGTGAAATTTGAAATAATCTAAATTTAACTCAAATTTTCCTTTATTTTTAATAAATATAATGTCTCTTAATTTTTCGACGTATTTAGGTTTTCCGTAAGGAGCTAATCCCATAATTTTATATTCATCTCCATAATTTTTGAAACCTAAAAATTGAGTTAAGGCTTGATAAAAAATTCCTAAAGAGTGTGGAAAAAAAATTTTTTTATCAATACTTATATTTGTATTGTTACCATATCCCCAGGCAGTGCTTGCAAAGTCACCAAATCCGTCAACAGATAATAAGCTTGCTTCTTGAAATGGAGAAACATGAAACGCTGATGATAAGTGAGCATAATGGTGCTCAATATTGTTAATTTTTCCTACAAATTTATCTTCCTTAAATTCATTATTAATTAATTCATTAATTGAATTATATTTTTTCTTTTTTTTAAATCTGTTTAAAATTAAATTTAAACTTGGACGATGTTTAATTAAAAAAATAAATTTTTCTATATAGTTTGCTTTTGGATCTATATTTATACTTATTTGATCTATATCAGATATTTTTAATTTAGTTTCACTCAAACAGTGTTTAATAGATTCTATTGGAAATCCAGCCCAATGCTTAATTCTGTTAAATCTTTCCTCTTCAACAGCTGTAATTAGTTCACCATTTATAACAATACATGCTGAAGAATCTGCATGAAAAGCATTAATACCAATTATTTTCATTTTAAGTTTGATAATCCAATATAATAAAACAGTTATATACTCAATTTAAATTATTTATATATAATAAAAAATTTATAATTTTTAAAAAATTCTCAATAAAATTGTAATAATGTTATTTAAAATTTAAATTTTAAAAAAATGATTAAAAAAATAGAGTTTAAAAATATTGATTTCAATAATGTTGAAAATCAAAAATTTAATAAGATTATAAAAAAGAAAGGCTATTATACATTTCCAAGCGCCCCAGGAATTGCATCGATAAATTCTAGTAAAGAATATTATAATTCATTAAAAAGAGCTAATTATGTTTTTTTTGATAGTGGTTTTTTTGTTTTACTACTTAGAATATTTAAAAAAATTAAAGTATCAAAATTTTCAGGATATAAATTTTTATTTCTTTTTTTTAGATTTTTAAAATTAAATAAAAAAAAATCGGTTTTTTGTATTGACCCAAATATCAGTTATTCAAAATCAAATAAGAATTTTTTAAAAAAACTTGGATTAAAAAAAGTATATAACTATGTGGCACCAAATTATAATTCAAAAAAATTAAAAGATTACAGGTTATTAGAAGAAATTAATAAAACAGACCCAGATTTTATTATGATTAATATTGGTGGTGGCATTCAAGAGGTTTTAGCTTTTTATCTAAATAAAAAATTAAATAAAAAAACAAAAATTTTTTGTACTGGAGGTGCAATTTCTTTTTTCACAGGTGATCAAGCTCCTATAAATAATATAATTGACAAGTTTTATTTAGGATGGTTTGTAAGGTTAATTTTTAATCCATTAATTTTTATAAAACGATACTTTTATGCTTTAAAGTTAATACCGATGGTTTTATTTAATAGAGTTAAGATTAAAAAATGATCAAGGAAATTCCAAAAATTACTAAAGTTGTTGTTATTGGAGGTGGTGTTGCAGGTACATCTTGCGCATACCATTTGGCTCAGTTTGGTTGTAAAGATGTTGTTTTGCTTGAAAGAGATCAATTAACATCAGGCACTACTTGGCACGCTGCAGGATTAATAGGACAATTAGGGGCTAGTTCAACAATTACAAAATTGAGAAAATATTCCTTAGATCTTTATAAAGAACTTGAAAAAATAACAGGATTATCAACTGGTCTTAAACAAAACGGAGCAATAACAGTGGCTTCATCTAAAGAAAGAATGCAGGAGTTACTAAGACAGGCCACAACAGCACAACTATCTAATGTTGAGGTTGAGGTTTTAAATAAAGAAAGAGTAAAAGAATTATATCCAGTAGTAAATAACGAGGATCTTATTGGTGGTGTTTATATGCCAAAAGATGGCCAGGCAGATCCGGTAGGTGTTACCAATGTATTAGCTAAAGCTGCTAAAATGTTAGGTGTTCAAATATTTGAGAAGTTACCAGTAAAAAAAATTTTAGTTAAAAATAAACAAATACGTGGTGTTGAAACTACTCAAGGAAGAATTGATTGTGAATATGTTGTTTTAGCCTCAGGAATGTGGTCTAGACAAATTGGAGAAGATATTGGTGCTAGTGTTCCATTATATCCGAATGAGCACTTCTATGTCATTACGGAACCAATGAAGGATCTTCCTAAAGATTTACCTGTTTTAAGAGATTACAATGCTTGTCTTTATCTAAAAGAAGACGCTGGAAAAATGTTGGTAGGAATTTTTGAGCCAAATGCAAAACCTGCATTCAAAGAAAGTGGAAGAGTCCCTGATGATTTTTCATTTGGAGAGTTTCCTGATGATTTTGATCACTTTGAACCATACCTTGAAAAATCGATTTATAGACTTCCAATGTTACAAAACGCAGGCATAAGAAAATTTTTCTCAGGTCCTGAATCCTTTACACCTGATACTCAGTATTTACTTGGAGAAACACCAGAAGTTAAAAATCTTTATACATGTTGTGGCTTCAATAGTATCGGAATAGCAAGTTCTGGAGGAGCAGGAAGAGTAACAGCAGAATGGATAATTAACGGTCATATAAATGAAGATTTATTTTCACTGGACATAAAAAGATTTCAAAAATTTCATTCATCTAAAAAATTCATTATGGAGAGAGTTACAGAAACTTTAGGAGATTTATATGGTATGCACTGGCCTTTTAAACAGCATTCAACATCAAGAAATGAAAAATTATTACCTTATCATGATGAATTAAAAAAAGCAGGTGCTTGTTTTGGTGTGACAGGAGGTTTTGAAAGACCTATGTGGTATTCTTTAAATGGAGAAAAACCAAAATATGAATACAGTTTTAACCACCAAAATTGGTATCCATCAGTAAAACATGAGACTATAAATGCTAGGCAAAACGTTGGACTTTTTGATTTTTCAACATTTTCTAAATTTGATTTGAAAGGTGAAAAAACTCATATTGAATTGCAAAAAATTTGTACGGCTAATATTAAAAATGAAATTGGTAAATCTACTTATACTCATATGCTAAATGATGATGGTGGTATTGAATCAGACCTAACAGTTGTTTGTCTTGATAAAAATCATTTTAGAATAGTTAGTTCAGCAGCAACAAGAGAAAGAGACAAACATCATATCCTTAAATACTTGTCTGAAGATGTTGAATTTTCAGATGTTACTGAAAACATTTGTTGCCTTGGTTTGTTTGGTCCTAAAAGTCGAGACATGATAGAAAAGGTAAGTAACGATGATTATAGCAAAGAAAAATTTAAATTTGGTACAGGCAAAAATGTTAAAATAAAAAACATTAAGGTTTGGGCGCAAAGAATATCATATGTTGGCGAACTTGGGTTCGAATTATACGTTGATAAAGAAAACGCTTTAAAATTATACAAAATTTTGATTAATGAAGGTAAAAATTTCGATTTATCTCATTGTGGTATGCATGCAATGGATATAATGAGAATGGAAAGTGGTTTTTTACATTGGGGTCATGATATTTCTCCAGAAGAAAATCAGTATCAAGCCGGTTTAAAATTTACGATAAGTTATAAAAAAAATATTAATTTTATTGGCAAAGATGCTTTGTTGAAAATTAAAGATAAATCTCTAGAAAAAACAATGATGATGTTTACATTGAAAGACAGCAAACCTGGTCAACCTTTATTGTTGCACGAAGAGCCTATTTATTTAAATGATAAAATTATTGGAAGAACAACCTCAGGAAATTATTCTTTTTGTTTTGAGAAAAATTTATCATTTGGATACGTCAACTCGGGACACTCAATAGAAACCCTGAGAAATCAAAATTTATTTATAGAAATTGAAAAAATCAAATATCCAGTTGAAATACTATTAAAACCATTAAATTCAAAAGATTTTAAAAAAATTTAGTATTTCTTAATTTTATTGTATTTAAAAGTAATAACTGTTTAAATGAACTGTGAAAAAAAGCGACCAAGATACAACATTATTAAAATCTGATGTTTCTTCAAACAAAGATTTACATGAAGACAAGATTAAAACTACTAACGTAAATATTTTGTTAAATAGAGTAAGAATGGATAAAAAAAGAACATTAAAGAAGAGAATTATTTTTACAATTATTTTAGCTGGTTTGGTTAGCTCATTAGCTGTTTATTTTATTATATAGTTTAGAATTAGATTTAAAAAGTTTATTGAAACAATAAAGATTTATATTATAAATCATTAATCAATTAATAAGGCGGGGTAGCTCAGTTGGTTAGAGCGCGGGACTCATAAGCCCGAGGTCAGTGGTTCGATCCCACTTCCCGCTACCAAAATTATGAAAGATATATACATTAGTTGGGACGATTATCATAAGAAGATAGAGCAATTAGCTAAAAAAGTTAATGAGGATAATTTAAAATTTAATCAAATCATTTGTATTGCAAAAGGGGGATTAAGATTAGGTGATGTTTTTAGTAGGCTTTTCAATGTGCCTTTAGCTATTTTATCTGTTGAGTCTTACCATGGTGATAGTGATGATGTTAAAAATCAACAAGGTCAGTTTACTTTTTCAAGAGACTTAGCAAAAACTACCCCAAACTTAGGCTCGCATGTCTTACTAGTTGATGATTTAGCAGACAGCGGGAAAACGTTGATAAAAAGTATTAAATGGTTAGAACATTTTTATGGATTTTATTTAGAAGAGAAAATTAAAACAGCTGTAATTTGGCACAAATCAACTTCAAAATTTAAACCTGATTATTCTGTAGATTATTTAAAAGATTCTCCATGGATACATATGCCTTTCGAGAAATACGAAACTACAAATATAAAAGATTTTGAGTTTGAATAGTAAATTATTTAATTAAACTATCATTAAATTGATTAGACACTCTTACAAAAGTTGTACATTTACTTAATTGTTTGAGTGAAGGTGCACCAACATAAGTACAACTACTTCTTACACCACCAAGTATATTTAAAATTGTATCGTTTATTTTTCCTCGATATTTTACTCTGACTTTTCTTCCCTCACTACTTCGATAATCTGAAAGTCCACCATAATGTTTTTTGTTAGCAACTTCAGAACTAGATCCATAAAATTCTATATATTTTTCTCCATTTACTTTTACAATTTTACCATTACCTTCATCATGTCCTGCAAGCATACCCCCAAGCATTACAAAATCTGCACCACCTCCGAAACCTTTGGCAACATCACCAGGACATGTACACCCGCCATCTGCTATTACATGTGCACCAAGTCCATGTGCTGCATCAGCACATTCGATTACCGCACTTAATTGTGGATAACCAACTCCAGTCTGAATTCTTGTGGTACAAACACTTCCAGGTCCAATCCCAACTTTAACAATATCCGCTCCACTAAGAACTAATTCTTGAGCCATATCTGCTGTTACTACATTACCTGCAATTATTGTTTTAGTAGGATATTTATCTCTTACTGATTTAATAAAATTAGTAAAATGTTCTGTGTATCCATTTGCTACATCAATACAAATAAACTTAAAAAAACTAAATTCTTTTAATACTTTATCTAAATTTTGAAAATCCTCTTTTTTTATACCAACACTAAGTGCAATATTAGGATATATTTTTTTTATATTTTTATTTTGTTTAATTTTTTTAACATCATGTTGTTTTGTTAAAGATGTTATCATTCCATAGTCATTTAATTTCTCAGCAATACTTAATTCCCCAACTCCATCCATATTTGCGGCCATTATTGGGATTCCTGACCATTCATTTTTACTATATTTGAATCTATAAGTTCTTAACAAATTTACGTCTTTACGACTTTTTAATGTACTTCTTTTAGGTCTAAATAAAACGTCTGAATAATCTAGTTTTAGCTCTTCTTCAATTCTCATTTCACAAGAAATTACCTAGCAAAAATTACTTTTTCAATTAGATTCTTACCTGTGGATAAGTTTTCAAAATTTAAAATTATTGAAAATTATGAATATTTTAAACTTATTTTTTTTTTAATATAATTAGACTCAAATAATTGACTTGTTAATAAATCAAATTTTTCATCTCCATTTAATTTTGCAAAATAAATCCAATTTCTAATAACCAAAATATCATGCAGTGTAGATCCTTTAATTGTGGGTTGAATCTTTTCATTAAATGCTAGGTGGGGAAGGCTGTTATCAATCAAATTTTCATAATTTTTCCAATCAGATTTATAATACATAATATTCTTCTCAAGATTATTATATTGTGGATATTCAAAGCCATATTCAGTACAGCCTCTTTTTATTTTGATGGGTATTTTTTTATTAAAATTATGATCCATATGATTAGTTATTTTTTTTTGTACTTTTTTTGCTTCTTCAATAGATTTGCAATATATTATACCTTTATAATTTCCTTTAATTTTTGATCTTAACTCGACCATACATTTTCGTATATTACTCAAGTAAATATTATCAAATAAAATATAAAGTTTAATTAAATCTATAATATTTTCAGGTTCAATTTGAACTTTATAACAACCAAAACAAAACTCAGGTATTATTTTATGAGTATTGAATATTTTTTTATGTCTCTTGCAGTTAAGTGACATTAAATCTCTTCTATAAATTTGTGTTGGTTGGTATTCTAATTTTTCAAATTTTTTGCTAATCGCTTTTATACTTTTATCTAAAAAATTTACAATAGTGTTGTCTTCTATAAATCTGTAAGGAGAATATTCAACTTTTATTTTATTAATCTCATTATGATTTTCAAAGATATTAGAATTATTTATTGTTGTAGAATTCTTGTGGCATAAAGCTTTAATTAAACCATTTTTTGCCTGTTGAAAATCTTCTTTTAATTCAATTGCTTTATGAAAATTTTGGATTGCAAGTTCATTCTCACCATTTGAAAAATAAAGCACTCCAAGATTATTATAAACATCTGGGAAATCAGGTTTTAATTTTAAAAGATGGTTAAAATCATTTATTGCCAAATCAAAATTTGCTAATTTTAAATAAGATATTCCTCTTAAGTGGTAATAATTTATATTATTTTTATCTTCTTCAACTAATTTATTAAGATCAAAAATAGCTTCTTTAAACTTTTTATTTTTAATTAATTCTAATACACTATTTATTTGTAAATCCATTCATTTATAGATTTTTATATTATTATAAAAAACTCAACAATTTTTTTTAATGTCCTGGAAAGTCCAATAAATTCTCAACTTTATAGTTACTTTTAATTAATTTTTCAGACCCACCCAAATCAAATAAGTTTATTACAAAAATAAAAGCTTCTACTTTTCCATTAGAAATTTCAACTAATTTTGCTGCAGCTTCTGCAGTCCCCCCGGTAGCTATTAGATCATCAATTATCAAAACTGAATCTTCTTTATTAATAGAATCTTTATGTACCTCAATAGTTGCAGTTCCATATTCAAGTTCAAAATCTACCGAATGAACTTCAGCAGGTAATTTATTTTTTTTTCTGAGCATTACAAAAGGTTTTTTTAATATATAAGAAACAGCAGATGCAAAAACAAATCCTCTAGACTCTATCGCTGCAATTTTAGTGAAGTTAAATTTTTTTGATCTTTCAACAATTTGATTAATTGTTTCAGCAAATGCATTTTCATCTTTGATTAATGTAGTGATATCTCTAAATAAAATGCCTTTTTTTGGATAATCAGGTATAGATCTAATGTAATCTTTTAAGTTCATAATCTTTAAATATAAAAGTATAAATAAATATATTTTTAATTATGACAACAAATAAATTAGCAATAATTGGTGGAAGTGGTCTTTATGATGTTGAGGAATTTAAAGATAGAGAATTACTTGATTTGCAAACACCTTGGGGAAAACCATCTGATCAGGTCTTAAAAACTAAATATAATGGTAAAGAAGTTTATTTTTTACCAAGACATGGAAGAGGGCACTTTATTTCACCTTCAAATATAAATTTTAGAGCAAATATAGATGCACTCAAACAACTAGGAGTTACAGATATTGTTTCTGTTTCGGCTGTAGGATCACTTAAAGAAGATTTACCACCTGGAAAATTTGTAATTGTAAATCAATTTATAGATAGGACTTTCGCAAGAGTAAAAACTTTTTTCGATGATGAAATTGTAGCTCATGTATCAATGGCTCATCCAACTTCAAATGGATTAATGAATGCATGCGAAGAGGCAATTAAAAAATCGAATATAGATTACCAAAGAAACGGAACTTATGTTGTTATGGAAGGGCCTCAATTTTCTACATTAGCAGAATCTAATCTATATAGATCATGGAAAGCAGACGTAATTGGCATGACAAATATGCCTGAGGCAAAATTAGCAAGAGAAGCTGAAATTAGATATGCATCAGTTTCTATGGTAACCGATTTTGATTGTTGGCATCCAGATCATGAAAATGTTGATGTGCAACAAGTAATAAAAGTTTTATTAGGAAACGCAGAAAAAGCAAAAGTTATGATTAAAAATTTAATTGATAATTTTGAAGATCACATAGATCATAAAGATCCAACTAATAATTGTTTAGATGTAGCAATAATAACAGCTCCAGAAAAAAGAACAAAAAAAACAATTGAGAAACTTAAAACAATAGCTGGAAGAGTTTTATCTAAATGAAGATTGAAGGTAAAGAATATCGAACAATATGGTATGAGGAAAATATTGTTAAAATAATTGATCAAACCAAACTTCCTCATCAATTTATAATCAAAGAACTAAAGACAGTAAAAGATGCAATTAATGCTATTAAAGTAATGGAGGTAAGAGGAGCTCCTCTAATAGGAGGAACAGCGGCTTATGGTTTAGCTTTGGCAGTTCAAGAAAATAATGATCCAGAATTTATAAAAAAAAGTGCAAAAGAATTAATTCAATCAAGACCTACTGCTATTAATTTAAAATGGGCTACAGACCGAATGATAAAAAAATTAGCAGGAATTAACAGTGATCAAATATTAAGCATTGCCTTAAATGAAGCAAAAGAAATATGTGATGAAGATGAAAAGTTTTGTGAAAATATTGGCATTAATGGATTAAAAATAATTGAAGAAATTTATAATAAAAAGAAAGATACAGTAAACATATTAACACATTGTAATGCAGGTTGGTTGGCAACAATTAATTGGGGTACAGCCACATCACCAATTTATCATGCGCACAAAAAAGGTATCCCTGTGCATGTATGGGTAGACGAAACAAGACCAAGAAACCAAGGTGCAAATTTAACCTCTTACGAATTAAATGAAGAAGAAATTCCAAATACTATCATTGCTGATAATACGGGTGGTATTTTAATGCAGAGAGGTGAGGTTGATATGTGTATTGTAGGAACTGATAGAACTTTATCTAATGGAGATGTTTGTAATAAAATTGGAACTTACCTTAAAGCGTTAGCTGCCCATGATAACAATGTTCCTTTTTATGTAGCCCTTCCAAGCTCAACAATTGATTGGGAAATTAAAAATGCAAAAGATATTCCAATCGAGGAAAGAAATTCTGAGGAATTATCTCATGTTGAGGGTGTTGATGAGAATAATGAACTTAAGAAAGTTTTGATATACCCTAAAAAAAGCAAGGCAATAAATTTAGCTTTTGATGTTACACCTGCAAAATATGTTACAGGTTTGATTACAGAAAGAGGAATTTCAGAAGCCTCATCAGACGGTTTAAAAGAATTATTTAAAAAATAATATTAGAGGAAATTAATCCGTCAAGAGGTTTTGGATGAAACCAAGTAGATTTTTGTGGCATATATTTTTTCTTTTCAGCAAAAGATAAAACTTGTGAAATATTAGTAGGATATAACTTAAATGCTAAATTATATTTTTTAGAGTTTACAAATTTTTCTAAAACTTTTTTACCTTTAAAACCTGATACGAATTTTATATTTTTTTTATTTTTTAAGATTTTATTTAATATTAATTTCCTTAATATTGTTACATCCAATTCTTTTGATTGTTTAAACGGCTTAAGAGTATACCACTTTTTATTTGTGTACATTTCGATTTGATTGAGCTTTAGTATTTTATTTTTTTTAGAAATATTTAAAGAAAAATTTTTTGAAATTATTTTCTTAATTTTATCAAATTTCAAATTAGTTTTTATTACTCTATTGTAATCCAATATATTTACCTGTTTATAAGGAAAAGCAATTATCATAGGAGCAATTTTCTTTTTACTCTTGAGCATTGCTTGAATTCGATGATGTCCGTCGCATATATATATTTTATTTATACTTTTAAGATAATTTCTAAGTAATTTTTCTATATTGTTCTTTTTAACAACCCAAAGTTCATGCCTGCATTTGTCTTTAGATTTAAAATTATAATCTGGCTTGTGTTTAAAAATACGATTTAACTTTTTTAAAGAATTGGGAGCAGTCTTATATGTTGTATAAATAGGGCTTATTTGACTGTTAAATTTTAATAATTGCTCTTTTCTTTTTCTTATTCTTTCAACAAAAGTTTCCTCGTGACCTAATATTTTTTTATCATCATAATTTTCTAAATTTATTTTTCCAACAATTCCAAGTAATTTTTTCTTATTGTGAGTAATTCTATATAAATAGAAATGATTAGATGGATCTTTTTGTATAATGCCTTTCTCTTTAAGAGCACTAAGCATTTTTTTTGATTTATTTATATTAGAAGAATTTAATAAATTAAGAAAATTTAATTTTTTATTTGGTTTATAATTATCAATATAACTGACGTTAGGAGAGGTAATTTTTTTTGCAAATTTTTTTTTAGGTCTTATTCCGCTAAATGGTTTAATGAGACTCAATTTTTATATTAAGCAATTTTTGGAAGTTCCTCTAATGCCTTGTCTACACTAGCCTGATCAAATTTATCTTCTGCTAAATTTCCTTCAAAGAAATCTCCATAAGCTTTCATATCAAAATGACCATGTCCACAAAGATTAAATAGAATTGATTTAGCCTCACCGTTCTTTTTACATTCTAATGCTGCATCTACTGCGCCTTTAACAGCATGAGTTGCTTCAGGAGCAGGAACTATTCCCTCAGTTCTTGCAAATGATACTCCTGCCTCAAAACATTCTTTTTGACCATAAGCTTTTGCTTCTATTGCACCAATCTCCTTAAGATGACTAACCATTGGAGCCATAGCGTGATATCTCAATCCACCTGAGTGCGTAGCTGGTGGAATAAATTGAGATCCTAATGTGTGAGTTTTCATTAACGGTGTTAGTCTTCCAGTGTCACCAAAATCATAAACAAATTTACCTTTTGTAAGTGAAGGACAAGATTTTGGTTCACATGCTATAACCCTAGTTTTTTTTCCTTCTCTAAAATTTTTACCTATGAAAGGAAAAACTAATCCTGAAAAATTACTTCCACCACCTGTACAACCTACTAGTATATCTGGGTAATCATCAGCCATCTCCATTTGAAGTAAAGCTTCATTACCAACAATCGTTTGATGCATAAGAACATGGTTTAAGACACTACCAAGTGCATATTTTGTATCAGGGTTTTTAGCTGCCATCTCAACAGCTTCAGAAATAGCTATACCCAAGCTTCCTGTATTGTTTGGATCTTTAGCTAATATAGCTTTTCCACTATCTGTTTCATCTGATGGACTTGCAACACATCTTGCTCCATATGTTTGCATTACTAGTTTTCTATATGGCTTTTGTTCAAAACTAACTTTAACCATATAAACATCTAATTCTATTCCAAACAATTTACATGCAAATGCTAGTGAAGTTCCCCATTGTCCTGCACCTGTTTCTGTAGTTATTTTTTTTGTTCCTTCTTCTTTATTGTAAAATGCTTGAGCTACAGCTGTATTTGGTTTGTGACTACCTGAAGGACTTACTCCTTCATATTTATAATAAATTTTTGCAGGTGTATCTAAAAATTTTTCTAATTTTCTTGCTCTGTAAAGTGGAGAAGGTCTCCATTGTTTATAAATATCTCTCACTGGTTCAGGAATTTCTATTTCTCGTTCTTGAGAGACTTCTTGTCCAATTAGAGCCATTGGAAATAATGGAGCTAAATCGTCTGGACCTATTGGTTTTAGAGTTCCTGGATGCAAAACTGGATCTAAAGGTTTAGGAAGGTCTGCAGCAATGTTATACCAAGTTTTTGGCATTTTGCCTTCTTCAAGAAAATATTTTATCGTATCAGACATTTTTTATAATCTGAATTTTGAAGACAAAATTTAGAAATTGCAAGAATAAAATTAAATCAACTACCTTAAAGAAGCAGCAATATTTCCACCATCTACTGTTAAAACTGCTCCAGTAGTTTTTTTTGATATAGCTAAATGAAAAAAAGCCTTTGCAACATCTTCTGCTTTGACCTCGTTTAAAAGCAAGTTTCCTCTCATATATTCGTCTGTTGAAACCTCTCTAGCCTTAGCTCGAGATTTAATCATCCCATCATTTAAAAGACCACTCCTAATTCTATCAGCATTAACTCCATTTGATCTAATGCCAAGTGATCCATAATCAACCGCATATTGCTTACATAAACTTAATAAAGCTGTTTTTGGGAGACCATAAGGACCAAAGTTTTTTCCAGGATTAACTGATTGTTTCGAAATATTAAACAATAAGCATCCTTGGATATTTTGTTTTCTCATTATTTTAATAGTTTCTGAAGCACAATTTTGATGAGAGAAAAAATTATCTTCAAAGCTTTGTCTTAAGATATCATCATTCACTTCAGCAATTGATCCACCAACTGCTGTTCCAGCATTTGATATTAAAATATCGATACCACCATATTGTTCACAAATCTTTTTAAAAGCATTTTTTACACTATTTTTGTTTGTTACATCACAGTGTAAACATAAATCTTTAATTTTACTTTGCATTTCTTTTACTTTTTTAGAATCGTAATCAAGCAATATAATTTCGGCACCATAACTTTTAAATAGTTTATATGTAGCTGAACCAATTGCACCAAATCCACCAGTTATTACAACAACATTTCCTTGAAGAATTTTTTTAGCTTTTTTAATTTTAGCTTGTTCTAGCGACCAATATTCAACATCAAATAAATCTTTTTCAGGAATGAATTTGTATTTTGTAGTTTCCTCAACTGATGAAATTACTCTTGCATTAGTTTCCGTCAAATCCCCAGCTATTTTGGATGCATTAAGACTATCACCTACACTAAATAAACCAACGTTTTGTACCAGGATTACCCTTGGTGATGTATCTAACATTGTTTTTTTACCTTTAACTTTTTTTTTGTTTGTGTTGAAATATTTTACATATTTTTTTCTATAATCTTTGAAACTTTTCTCAGCTATTTTTTTGAAATCTTCAATAGTTGAATTTTGTTTTGGTGTAATTACTAGTGGAAAAGGTTTGACTCTAATAACATGATCAGGAGTAGCAGTTCCAATACCAGAATATCTTTTAACCTCTTTACCATTTATAAAATAATCTAAAGTTTTGTTTGACCTAAAATTTAGTATAAATTTTTGATCTTTATTTTCAGTTAATAGACCTCTTAAAATTGGTGCAATTTCATGAGGCTTAAACTTAGTGCTATAATTTTTGATTTGTTTTATTTTTTTTCTTTTTAATTTTCTCACAGTTTTTTCTGCAATCGAAACATATTTAATCATTAAGTCATAAGATTTTTTAGCATCATTATCGAAAGTAAATATTCCATGGTTTAAAAGTATTAAACAGTTAATATTTGGATTTTTCTTATAAACTTCATTAATTTTTTGAGCCAAACCAAATCCAGGCATTACGTAAGGTACAATACTAACCTTGAATCCAAAAATTTTTTTACAAAGATCTTTACCATTTGGCCTATTTGTTACATCCATAATTGCATCAGAATGGGTGTGATCAACAAATTTGAAAGGTAAAAAGGCATGTAAAAAAGTTTCTACAGATGGATTAGGTGACTTAATATCTATTAAGTTTCTTTTTTGATATGCAACCATATCTTCATCACTCAAATATTTTTTATTTTTAAGGGCTAAAAGTGGATTTAATTTTACCGCAGGTAAACCGGCTGGCTCTATTTCAGCCATATCCCAACCACTTCCTTTAACACAGAGTACATCATAATTTTTGCCATCAATATCTTTAATTGATGTTTTTACAGAAGTATTTCCACCTCCATGAAGAACAAGCTCACTATTTCTTCCTAATAATCTGGTTGTATAAACTCTTAAAGCCATGTCTTTTGAATGACCAAGTTTTGTATACTTTTTGATGTATTTTTTTGCTTCTAAATTTGACCAATTGTTTTTCACAGTTACAACCTCAGCGAAGTATTATAATAGTTTTTTGTTTGAAAGAAGCAAAAAATTTGATTAGTAAGGTTTCATCAAGCATATTATGACAAAAGTTGGTGAACATATAACCCTAGACATAATTGGAACTACTAAAGAGTATGATCCATCCATATTTGAAAAAGTAATTCACGATATTGCAAAAGCTGCAAAAGTAACAATCTTAAATATATCAAAATATAAATTTGAACCTCAAGGTTTTACAATTCTTGCTTTGTTGGCTGAGAGCCACATTAGTTTTCATACTTTTCCAGAAAAAGGAATTATTAGTTTTGATTTCTTTACTTGTGGCAAAGTAAGCCCATCAGTTGCAATTGAAATAATAAAAAAAGAATTTGAACACAAAAGAATAATTAAAAAAGAATTTAATAGAGACACAAAATCTCTTTATTATGATATTTATAGCTCACCAGGTTTGCAAAAATCTTACGTAGTAAATGATGTTTTGGAAGATTTCAAATCTAAAGTAGGTCAACATATTGAAATTTTAGACTTAGAACAATTTGGGAAGTCTTTATTTATAGATGGCGAGATACAAGTTGCCTCAACAGACGAACATTTGTATAGCTCAACATTTGTTGGTTCTGGTTTAGATTTAAACAAAGATAACGAAAGAGCTGCAATTATTGGTGGTGGCGACGGAGGAGTTGCTAGAGAATGTATTTCTAAAAAATTTAATTTTATAGATTGGTATGAATTGGATCCCGAGGTAGTTGATGTTTGCAATAAGCATCTCAGAGATATTGGAAAAAAAGCAACTGAAAAAAATTCTGTAAAATGTGTTTGGGGTGATGCGTTTGAAAGTATTAAATCAGTAACCGATGATACATATGATCATATTTTTGTAGATCTTAATGATGATCAATTTTGTATAGATTTAGCTGCAAAAAATATGGAATCCTTGGTAAGAATTTTAAAACCCAAAGGAGTTATTACCGCACAAGTCGGTAGTCAGGATAAAAAACCACAACAGGTTGAAAACTGGCTGAATGTTTTTAATCAAAATTTCGGGAATGCAAAATTAGCAAGAGTTTATATACCTAGCTTTGATTGTTCTTGGAATTTTTCTTCATCAATTAATCATTAATTTTTCTTTTTTCTTATTAAAATTTGTGAAATAATTCCTCCTAATTAAAGGAGAAAATAATGAATATATTCAAAAAAACTATTTTAACAGTTCTTGCTTCTTTATTTATCATTGGAAATGTATCTGCTGAAAAAATAAAAATTGGAACTGAAGGCGCTTACCCTCCATGGAATTCAAAAGATGCTTCAGGCAATCTTATTGGTTTTGAGGTAGAGCTTGCTCAAGAACTTTGTACAATAATGAAGTATGAGTGTACAATCGTAGAACAAGATTGGGACGGTATGATCCCAGCTTTAGTAATGAGAAAATTTGATGCAATAATGGCTGGAATGTCTATTACTGCTGAAAGACAAAAAACAATTACTTTTTCACAAGGTTATGCTGATGAAGTAGCTTCTCTAGCGGTAATGAAAGGTTCTAGTTTAGAAGGAATGGATACGCCAGAAGGTATTAATTTATCATTAGGTGGATCTGATGTTAAGAAAGCTCTTAAAACATTAACAGGCGCACTTGCTGGTAAAACTGTTTGTACTCAAACAGGTACAATTCACCAAAATTTTTTAGAGTCAGGTGATGTAGGAAGTGTAAATGTAAGAACTTACAAAACTCAAGATGAAGTTAATCTAGATTTAACATCTGGAAGATGTGATGTTGCTTTAGCAGCAGCAGTAGCATTTACGGACTATGCAGATAAATCAGGTAAACCAGTTGTATTAGTTGGACCAACTTTTTCAGGTGGTGCATTTGGTAATGGTGTAGGTGTTGGTATCAGACAGGCTAGCGATAGTGCTATAGGTAAAAGAGATGCTAAAATCTTAAAAGACTTTAATAAAGCTATTAACAAAGCTAGAAAACAAGGAATTATTAGTAAACTTGCTATTAAGCACTTTGGTTTCGACGCTTCTATGTAATTCATTTCAGATCTGGCGACTATAATATATAGTCGCCAATCTATATGGAACTTCTCGCATTTGGTAAAACAGGTTGGGGTGACGAATTATTTTACGCAACCTTGATGACAATCGCTGTATCGATTACAGCAATGTTGGTTGGTTTCTTTTTTGCATTAATTTTTACTCCTTTAAAACTTTCAAAATACAAAACTTTAAATTTAGTTGGTAATTTTTACACCACAGTTATTCGCGGAGTACCTGAACTATTAGTTATTTATCTTTTCTTCTTTGGTGGAAGCGGTGCAATCATGTATGTAGCTTCTATTTTTGGTTATTATGAATACATAGAAATTAACGCGTTTATTACTGGTTCAATGGCTATTGGCATTATTTCTGGAGCTTATTCAACAGAAGTATTTCGAGGCGCAATTCAATCAATAGACAAAGGTCAGTTTGAAGCTGCAAAGGTTCTTGGAATAAATAAGTTTGGGCAGTTTTATAAAATAATTTTACCTCAAATGCTAAGGTTGGCTATTCCAAATTTAAGTAATGTTTGGCAAATAACATTAAAAGACACATCTCTTATTTCAGTAACAGGATTAGTAGAAATAATGAGACAATCTTATATTGCAGCTGGCTCAACACGAGATCCACTGTTCTTTTATTCTTTTGCAGCAGTTTTATATCTGTTGCTTACTTACGTGAGTATGAAATTAATTAATAAGTTAGAAGTTAGGTATAGCAGGGGGTATTAATGGATTTTGAGTTAATGATTACTAGTTTCCCTAAGCTTTTAGGAGCAACTGTAGTTACTTTAAAATTATTATCAGCATCATTATTTTTTGGATTATTCCTAGGTCTTTTTTTTGCAATTTTAAGATTAAATAAAAATATATTTATTAATAAATTTGCTTATGGCTATTCATATATATTTAGAGGAACACCTTTATTGGTCCAGATTTTCATAATTTATTTTGGATTGGGCCAAATTGAATATTTAAGAACAACATTCCTATGGGTAATTTTAAAAGAACCTTATTGGTGTGCAATTATAGCTTTTACTTTAAACACTGGCGCATATACCTCAGAAATTTTAAGATCAGCATTTCAAACAATAAAACCAGGTATAATTGAGGCTGGAAAAAGCTTGGGAATATCAAATAAAATAATCTTTTATAAAATCCAAATTCCAATCGCTATTCGACAATCACTTCCTGCGTATGGAAATGAAATCATATTGATGATGAAAGGAACTTCTTTAGCAAGCACAGTTACCCTAATGGATTTAACTGGTGTTGCTAAATATATTATTTCAACAACTTTTAAACCAATCGAAGTATTTATTGTTGCAGGTGGAATTTATTTGTTCATGACTTTCATTATTCATAACGTAATAAAATATTTAGAGAAAAAGTACAGCTTTCAACAATAAAAATGTTTTTATCAGAGAAACAAATTAATGATTATCAAAGTGATGGTGTAATAATAATTAAGGATATATTTAAAGATTGGGTGGAGCCTCTTAGAAAAGGATTTCAAAAAGTTTTAGACAAACCAAGTAAACACGGAAGAGAAAATGTAACTGATGATAATGGAAGATTTTTTGAAGATTATTGCAACTGGGAGAGGATAGAAGAATTTAAGGATTGTTTATTTAATTCGCCTGGAGCTCAAATAGTTGCAGAAGCAACCAATTCTAAATCTACCCAAATTTTTCATGAACATATTTTTATAAAGGATCCTGGTACTTATAAGGAAACACCGTGGCATCAAGATATGCCATATTATTGCGTTGATGGTAACGATACTGGAAGTTTTTGGATTCCATTAGATGAGGTTGATCAGAAAAATAATCTTAAATTAATTTTAGGCTCTCACAAATGGTTAAAGTTAATTAGACCTACAAAATGGTCAAATAACCAATCTTGGTATGATGACGATAGTGCTTTTATGGATTTACCTCCATCAAAAGAATTTGAAAAAAATATTTTAATTCCAGAACTAAGTTTAGGGGATGCTGTTTTATTTAATTTTAAAACTGTACATGGTTCAACAGGAAATAATTCTTCGAAATCACGAAGAGCATTTTCGATGCGATTTATAGGAGACGATGTAAAATATATTGATAGAGGAGGGCCAACTTCACCTCCATTTGATGGGATTAATTTAAAAACTGGAGATTTCATGAGAGATGATTGGTTTCCTAAAGTTTTTAGTAGCTAGTATACTCTTTAATTTCTTTAATACTTGATCCAGTATGATTATTCATTTCTAATTTAATTTTTGCTCGGTCATCATTTAAAAAATGAACATCTCTAGATAATTTTATAAATTTATCACCAAAGTCTTTATTTTTTTCACAATCTCTTTTGTCATCCTCTATAACCCAAAGTTTGGCATTAATTTCTTTTAAATCTTGAAATAGTTTATTTAGTTTATCGTCTGATTTAACATTTTTTTCTAACTGATCTTTAAGAATCGAATGTTCATTGGATATGAATTTTAGTTTTTCAGGATCTTTAATTTTTTCTTTTTTAATTTCTAAGATTGAAATTTTGTCTAAAAGCTCGCCTACAGACACTTCTACTATAATTTTATTCATTAAATTTTATACTATGTTAAATTGTTAAAAATATGTCTAATATTTTAATCATTAAACATGGATCTTTGGGTGATATAGCTCAAGCTTGTGGAGCAATTCAAGATATTTCTGAGAATCATAAAGGAGATGAAATTAATTTGCTTACAACTAAACCATACTTTGATTTATTTAAAAAAAATCCACACATTTCAAACATTATTTTAGATAAGCGATTATCAAGACTAAACCTAATTTATTTATATTCATTAATGAAAAACATAAAAAAATATAATTTTTCTAAAGTTTATGATCTACAGAATTCAAGTAGAACAGCTTTTTATAAAAAAATTTTATTTCCAAAAGCAACAAAAGATACTTGGTCATCTACTGATACAACATTACCCAAAGGAACAACAAAACAAGATTTTGATAAAGATTCCGTTTTGTCTAGATTTGACTATCAATTGAAAAGTTCAGGTATAAATACACATCATACTTTGAGCCCTGATTTTTCTTGGAGTACAACAGACATATCTCAAATAAAAAATTACCATCAATTAGATAAATATATTCTCCTTTTTCCTTTTTGCTCACCTCATTTAACTTCAAAGAAATGGCCTTATTATAATGAGTTAATTTCTATGATTAATGAAAAATCAGATAACAAATTTAAAGTAGTAATTGCACCTGGACCAAGTGAAATTAAAGAAGCATCAAATATTAATGCACTTTGTGTTTTAGATAACGGTAAAGCTTTAGATATCTCTCAGTTAGCAGCATTGATTAAAGATAGCTCTTTCGTTGTTGCAAATGATACTGGACCAGCACATATGACAGCACACTTAGGATCAAAAGGAATTGCTTTATTTGGATCTCATACAACTCCTTTTAAAGTAAGTATTGAAACAGAAAATTTTAAAGCAATAGAAGCTCCTGAATTATCAAAACTCTCAGCAGAAAAAGTTTTTGAAAGACTTTTTGAAATTATTTCTTAATTTTTTCTAATACTCTTAAAAATATAGGAACAGTGAAAAGTATGAAAAGCAATCTGATTATATGATGAAAAGCGACAAAGTCTGGATCTAAATCAAAAGCAATTGCTATAACTGCTACCTCATAAATCCCCCCAGGACTAAATGACAATATTAAAGTTAAAATATTTGTCTCTACAAATAATGTTGCAACATAGGCTGCAACTAAACCTAATATCACCAAAATAGTAGTAGCTACAATACTATGAAGAGAATTATTAGCTATTTCTTTAACAGTTTTTTCAGCAAACCTACAGCCAACTGAAGCACCAAGAATTAACAGACAAAAATTTACTGTTTCATCTGGCAATTTATATGAGGCTATATCTGTAATTTGTAACAATCCACTGGCAAACAATGTTCCAGATAGTAAAGCTGCAGGAATTCTAATTTTATCAAAAACAAAAATAAAAAATAAAGATGCAATAATAAGTAAAATTAAATTTAAATGATTTTGAGCTAAATAATTAAAGTCATCATTTAACAAAACATTGTTGTCAGTATTATTAACTATAATAAATGGAATGACAGTTATTATAATTATCAATCTAATTAAATGAGAGGTTGCGACTTGAGATAAATCTGTTTTTTCATTTTCAGCTAAAATCATTAAAGGACCCAGTGCACCAGGAGCTGCTGAAAATATTGAGGCTTTTTCTTCATAACTTGCAAATTTTTTAAGGTATTTAGCGACAACTAAAATACAAATTATTATGTAGATTAACATAATTAATGAAGTCCAAATCCAATCAACCATTTGATTAAATAGACTTTGGTCTATGTAATTTCCAATATGCAAACCTAAAATTATCAAGATAAAGCTCAACATAATTTTAGGCATCATGATTTTTAGACCTGATAAAGCAGCAATTGACGTGATAATCATTGGTCCTAAAAACCAAGCTAGAGGAATATTAAAATAGTCAGCAATAATTGCGCTAGGAATAGAAATTAATAGAACAGAAACAAATTTAATTGAAAAAATTTTTTTTGTATTGTTAAGATGAAATGTGATTTTATGATTAATCATTTATTAAGCTTCTATCATCAACTTTTTAAAAGATAAGAAAAAAGAAATTAAAACTAGTGAATTAAGAGAAACTTTAATCTGTAAAAATAATAAAATATCACATTTGATTGATATTTTTTTGTTAAAACAGTTTCAATTAAAAGTTGTGTTGCTTAATTACAGGTTGAATAAATATTAAGACTATAATTAACTAGCGTTTTTAAATTAGAGAGGAATAAATAATGAAAAACTTAAAAAAAATAGTTTCAGTATTATTCTCAGCAATCCTATTATTCTCAGCAACAACTACAAGCTCAGTAGCAATTGATAAATTGCACTTTGTAATCGGTGGTGGTGCTGGTGGTGGTTGGGATGGAACTGCAAGAGGTACTGGAGAGGCTTTAACAAAAGCTGGAATGTTAAATAGTGCATCATTTGAAAATATGTCAGGTGGTGGTGGTGGTAAAGCTTTGGCTTACATGATTAATACTAAACCTGCTAATACAGTTTTAGTTCAATCAACGCCATTAGTATTAAGATCAATTACTAGACACAAAGGCTATGTAAAAGGAAGTGGAACTTTATCTTATAAAGATGTTGTGCCAATCGCTGGTGTTATTGGTGACTACGGTGCTATTGCAGTTGCAAAAAGCTCATCTTTTAAAAATTTTAAAGATGTAGTTAATGCTTACAAAAAAGATCCAAGTTCAGTGAAAATGGCTGGTGGATCAGTAAGAGGAAGTATGGACCATTTAATTGGCGCTTTAGCTTTCCAAGCTGCAGGTGCAGATCCAAATGCTGTTCAATACATTCCTTATGATGCTGGTGGAAAAGCTTTAGCTGGACTTTTATCCGGAGAAACTCAAATAATTTCAACTGGTTTAGGTGAATTGATGGGTGCAAGAGACCAAGTGAGAATTATTGGTATTACTGCTCCTTCAAGAGTTTCTGATGCGCCAGATGCACCAACTCTTAAAGAACAAGGATATGATGTACAATTTGTTAACTGGAGAGGTTTCTTTGGTCCTCCAGGTATGAGCAATGCCGATAGATCAGCTATTGCAAAAATGCTTGGCGATGTACAAAAAACTCCTGAATGGGAAACTGTCAGAGCAAGAAATGCTTGGGTTAATATTTATAACCCAGAAGGCAAGTTTGTTTCTTTCTTAGAAAAACAAACTCAAGAAATGACAGCTCTTATGAAAAAACTAGGAGTGATATAATCCTTAGGGTTATTTAAAATTAGAGCAGTGAATATAAATACTACAAAAATTATATCACTGCTCTTTTTTATTTTTTCAGCATTTTATTTATATACTGCTTACCAAATTCAAGTTTTTGCATTTGACGAAAATGCACCATTTAATGCAAGAACATTTCCAATTTATTTAGGTTATGCAGGATTATTTTTTTCTGGATTAAAACTTATTTTACCAGACCCAAATACTATTAAAGTTGATCATAAAAATTTAGAATACAAGAAAACAGGTATACTTATACTTATTGCTATTATTTATGGAGCTACAATTTTAAAAGTTGGTTATTTTTTAACCACTTCTTTATTTTTATTTGCTTCATATTATTTCTTAGGAGAACGAAGATGGATTTTAATGTTTTTATTATCCTTTCCATTTGTTGCTGCATTTATGTATCTTCTTCATGGTATTCTTGATATTTATTTGAGAGATCCATTCTTACAGTCAATTGGAGTTATGGGATGATTGAAGGAATATTAATTGGATTAACAACTGCACTTACTTTACAAAATATATTAATGGTTATGGTTGGTTGTTTTTTTGGAACAATCATTGGAATGCTTCCTGGTCTTGGTCCAATGACAGCAATCGCATTAATGATACCAATTACTTATGGTTTTGATCCTGCGACAGGATTAATTTTGATGGCTGGTGTTTATTATGGAGCAGTATTTGGTGGTTCTACTTCTTCTATATTATTAAATGCACCTGGTGTTCCCGGAACTGTTGCAACTTCATTTGATGGTTATCCTATGGCACAACAAGGTAAAGCGGGTAAAGCTTTAGCGATTGCAGCCTGGAGCTCGTTTGCAGGTGGAACTTTATCTGCAATTTATTTATTGTTTATGGCACCAAGCTTATCAAAAGTAAGTTTGTCTTTTAGGTCACCAGATTATTTTGCTTTAATGATTTTAGGTTTAACTGCAATCGCTGCTTTTTCATCTAAAGGACAATTTTTAAAAGCAATGATGATGGTTGTTTTAGGTTTGATGTTAGCTTCCGTTGGTCAAGATAGTTTGTCTGATATTACGAGATTTACATTTAACAATATGAACTTAACTGATGGTATTAGTTTTGTACTTGTTGTAATGGCAACATTTGCAATGAGCGAAGCCTTAACAATTATTTTAAAAAGAAATGATCCAACCAGTGCTGCTAAACAAGTTTCATTAACTGAATTAGGTTCTATTAAGATTAATAAAGAAGAACGAACCAAAATGTATAAAACAATTCCAAGATCATCAGTAATTGGTTTTTTAATTGGTGTTCTTCCAGGAGCTGGTGCAACAATTGCGTCCTTTTTAGCTTATGGGATGGAACGAAATGTTGTTAGCGATGAAGAGAAAGAAAAATTTGGTAAAGGCAGTGTAAATGGTTTATCTGCACCAGAAACTGCAAATAATGCAGCTTGCTCAGGTTCTTTTGTGCCTATGCTTACTTTGGGAATTCCCGGAAGTGGAACAACCGCGGTAATGCTTGGTGCACTTTTAGGATTTGGTGTTCAGCCTGGTCCTAGACTTTACATGACTAATCCAGAGATTTTTTGGTCAATAATTATGTCTATGTATATTGGAATGGTAATTCTTCTTATATTAAATTTACCACTCATTCCTTATATAGCTAGAATTCTTGCTGTTCCTAAAAATTATTTAATTCCTTTAATTTTATTTTTCTCTGTTACTGGGATTTATGTAATGTCATTTAATAATTTTGATATTTATTTAATGATTGGAATAGCTGTAGTAGCTACCTTTTTAAGATTATATGATTTTCCGATGCCACCTTTGATATTAGCTTTTGTACTTGGTGGATTGATGGAAGAAAACTTGAGACGATCTTTATTATTAAGTAATGGTTCTTGGGAATTTTTGTGGGATAGAACTTTAACTGCATGTATCTTAGCTACTACAATTTTAATTGTAGTTTGGCATATCTACAAAACTTTTAAGAAGAAAAATTAAGATTTAATATCTATTCGTTTTCTTATAATTTCTTTATCAAGCTTCATTTCACGATATGACATAATAATAACCCCTATAAATATTACACTTGCACCAATCCAGGTGAAGAGGTCGGGTGTTTCACTAAAAACATAATATCCAATTAAAGAAGCAAACACTAAACTTAGAAACGAGTATGGTTGTGTCATGCTCACATCAACTAGTTTATACGCATGATTAATACAAAGATGTAACAATGTACCAGATAGACCAGCAAAAAATAAATAAATCAAAGTTTGTAAACTAGGTGTTTGCCAATAAAACAATGCAATAATGAAACTAAAAATTGTCATATACACGTATCCATAAGATAAAATTGTAATCGAGCTATCATCTTTTGTAATAGTTTTTGTAATTATAATCACTATTGACCACAAAAAAGATGAGGCTAGTGCCATATAAACACCAATAGAGATATTAATTATTCCTGGTCTTAAAATTATTAACATTCCAATAAATCCTAAAACTAGTGCAAAACTTCTGTATATGTAAATTTTTTCTCCAAGAAACAAAACAGCCAAAATAGTTACTATGAAAGGAACAACAAAAGATATTGCAGTAGCTTTTTCAATTGGCATCATTACTAAAGCTGAGAAATATAACAGCATTGAAGGTAAATTTAAAACTGCTCTTAAAAAATGTTTTTTATGATGATTAGTTTTAAAAACTGTAAATTTAGATTTTAACATATAAGGAAAAATAATTAGGAAACCAAATAAAAATCTAAAAAATCCAGCAACATAAACATTAACTTCTTCTTGTGCTAATTTTAAAAAGGTTAACATTAATGTTCCACAAAAAACTGAGATTATAATTAAAAAAATTGCTAATTTATTATTTGAAATCAATTTAGTATCTTTTTATATTCTTCAACTATTTTTGACCATTGAAATTTATTCACAAATTCTTTTGCATTTTTTCCAAACTTCAAATATTTTTTATTTTCCAGTAAAGAGTAAATAGAGGAATAAATGTCATCAAGATTATTTCCATCACATATTAAACCAGTTTTTTCATGATCAATTGCATCTGCAGCTCCACCATCTTTACCACCAATGGACGGTATACCGTATTGTGCAGCCTCAACATAAGCTATACCAAAACCCTCAACTGATTTTTTATGAATTATGGATGGCATTACAAAGATATTTGATTTTGAAACTAATGCATTTTTTAAATCATTACTAATGTCTTTAAAAAACATAACTTGTGCTTCAAGATCTAGTTCTTTCACCAGTTTCTTAATATTTTCTTCTTCCTCTCCATATCCAACACATATGTAAACAATATCAGGATAATTTTGTTTTAAATTTCTTAGAGCCATTACTACTTTTTCGTGATTTTTACGTTTATCAAATCTTGAAACTGTAACTAGTCTTGGATTTTTAACTTTAAGTATGCTTTCAACTTTATCTAAAGTTTTTTTATTTAATTTTTCGGCAGGATACACACCAGGATTTATTACAATTACTTTATTTGCATTAATACCTATTTCTATCGCTAAATTTCTTGTAAACTGAGAATTTGCTATAACTTTTTCAACATTATTTAAAACATTAACTACTCTTTTGTTTTGATTAGAACCTTTAGGATGATTTATTTCTTTACTATGAATTAAACAGTATTTTTTCTTAGAAGTTTTAATAAGTTCTAAACTTTTCCAATGATCAGCAATAATACCATCAATTTTATTTTCTTTGATATATTCATTAATTAATTGTGCTTTTCTATATTTTCTTAGTAATTTAATTCCACCAACTCTTTCGATTGAAAAAGAAGCTTGTTCATCAAAATCTGTGTGACTTTCTATATGATCTGCAAAAACTTTTATCATGAAGTTTTTTGATAACTCTTTTGATAGGCCCCACATTAGACTTTGCATGCCACCAAGCTCAGGTGGGAATGATCTAGTTACAATTAGATACATTAATCATACTTCCATTTAATACCGCAGCCCGCACTCGGAATTTGATCTTTAGGACCTTTTCCGGTTTCAGCTATTTGTCTCATAGCTCTTATTAGATCACTTTCTCCTTCTTTAACTGGAATAAACTTTTTAAGTTCTCTTAATCGTCCTCTGTATTGAAGCTCTAAATTTTTATTATAGCCAAAGAAATCTGGAGTACATACAGCATCATATGCTTTAGCAATTTCTTGTGTCTCATCATGTAAGTAAGGAAAATTGAAATGATTTTCATTTGAAAACTTAATCATGTTATCAAACGAGTCATCTGGATAATTAACAAAGTCATTTGAGCAAATAGCAACTGAGTTGATACCAATTTTGTTTAATTCACTACAATCCTCAACTAATTCTTTTGTAATAGCTTTTACATATGGGCAATGATTACAAATGAACATTATCAAAGTTCCGTTTTCCCCTTTGATGTCATTTAAGGAAAGAATTTTATTTTCTGTTGATTTTAATCTAAATGGAACAGCTTTATGACCAAAATCACATATTGGAGTTTGTATAGGCATAATGTAAAATATATAGATTATGTTTTATGATTTAAAAGATAAAAAACCAAAAAACTCTGGCGAAAATTGGGTAGCTCCTAATGCAACCATAATAGGGGATGTTACTTTAGAAAAAAATACAAGTATTTGGTTTAATACAGTGCTTAGAGGAGATATTGAAAATATTTATATTGGTGAAGGATCTAATGTACAAGATGGAAGCGTATTACACACAGATCCTGGATGCCCACTAAGAGTAGGAAAAAATGTTACTGTTGGTCATTTAGTTATGCTTCATGGATGCACTATTGGAGATAATAGTTTAATTGGAATTGGAGCTATTATTTTAAATAAAGCTAATATAGGCAAGAATTGTATAATTGGAGCTAAAGCTTTAATAACAGAAAATAAAGTTATACCAGATAATTCATTAGTTGTTGGTTCACCAGGTAAAATAATTAGAGAAGTAACAGAAGAAGAAAAAAAAGCAGTTTTTGAAAACACAAAACACTATCAAGACAATTGGAAAAAATATTCTAAATCAATTTTTTAAAGGAGATAAATGCCCTCAGGATATGTAATAGCTCAATTAAAAATAACCAATTCTGAGAATTACAAAGAGTATGTAGAAAAAGTTACTCCACTTGTTAAAAAATTTGGTGGAGAATTTTTAGTAAGAGCTGGTGAATTCCAAATATTTGATGGAGAAACAAAATTTCCAAGAATAATTGTGCTTAAGTTTCCTAGTTATGAAAAAGCATTAGAATGGTACAATTCTGAAGAATATAAACCAATAAAACAAATAAGATTAGATAATTCCGAAGGTACAAATATAATTATTAAAGGAATTTGAAAGAATAGTTCATTTACTTAAATAATAGATCGTTGACTGAATAAACTATCAATCCAATTATTATTAAAAATAAAATTAAAAAAGATAATTGTCCACTTAACTTTGATTTAATTTTGGTTTTACCTTCTTTAAATTTTTTAAAATGAATACTTCCAAATCTCATTACAGCCAATCCTAAAATTATAAGAAATGCTGTAAATATGTATCCAGTTACCATCTATGGGACTAACCAGGTATCTTTATTATTTTCCAAATTAAACTTAGCTCTTCGATGGCCTTTAGCTGCTAAGTAAAGCCATTCTATAGATTTAATCTTACATTGAATGACGGTAAAGTTTTTGTAACCTTCTTCACTTTGTTCTTTGGTGTAATCAAAATTATCTAATTCTGGTTTTAAACCTGAAGTTGGAATATCAGACTCTGTTCCAGGACCATTATCAACCAAATAACATTTTCTACTAATATGTTGAGTTCTAGACCAAGATTCTTTTGTTACATCATTATTGTGATTAATCGTGCATTCAACTTTTAATCTTACCTGTATTTTTTCATCTTTGTCGTAAAACAACATTGCAGCATTTTTATTTGCTTTTAATTTTTCAATCTTATCCGACCTAATATCACTATGATATTGGACAAGATTATTTAATTGATCAGATTTTCTTAGAACAACAATTCTTCCATCTAGATCTGATTGATCACCACAAATGAATACCGGTATTCTAAAAGGAGAACCTCTATCTTTAACAGCATTGTCTAGCATTGACCAAATTTTTTTTTTGATCTCTGCAAAGTCCTCGTAATAAGGAACTGTATCCGTCACAAATATTATTTTTTCTTTTTTAATCGAGCAATCAAACCCGAGCTGTCCCAACGATTTCCACCCATCTCTTGAACCTCAGCGTAATAACCATCAATAATTTCTGTTATAGGAACAGGGGAACCATTTTTTTTTGCTTCCTCGATTGCAATTTTTAGATCTTTTCTCATCCAATCAATAGCAAAACCATAATCAAACTTATCATCGGTCATAGTTCGGTATCTATTTTCCATTTGCCAAGATTGTGCTGCACCTTTAGATATTGTTTCCATAACTTTATCCATATCCAAACCAGCGTTAATTCCAAAATTGATTGCTTCAGATAAACCTTGGACTGTTCCAGCAATACACATTTGGTTCATCATCTTTGTTAACTGACCACTTCCACAAGGACCAATTAATTTTACTTTTTTACTATAACAATCAATTACAGGCTCAGCCTTTTTAAATACTTCTTCATCACCACCAACCATTACTGTTAGTATTCCGCCTTCAGCGCCAGCTTGACCTCCTGAAATAGGAGCATCTAAAAAACTAAACCCTTTATCATTTGCTTTTTTATTCAATTCTCTTGATACTTCTGCAGATACAGTTGAGTTATCAATAAAAATAGACCCAGCTTTTGCTTTGTTAAATAATCCATTTTCTCCAGTTGCTACTTGTCTTAAATCATCATCATTACCTACACATGTAAAAATGAAATCAGCACCATCTGCAGCCTCCGCAGGTGTATTGGCCATTTTACCTTTATATTCACCAATCCATTTTTCAGCTTTAGATTTAGTTCTATTAAAAACAGTTACATTGTGTCCGGCTTTTGATATATATCCAGCCATTGGGTAGCCCATAACCCCAAGACCTATGAAAGCAACATTACAAGTCATAATTTTTTTCTATGTTTAAAAGTTTAAGTTTAAAAGTAATTGTATTTGGATTTATTTTTACATTTTTTTCAAGTTTTGGACAGAGTTTTTTTCTTGGCCTATTTAATTCTAGTATAAGAGACGCCTTATCAATTTC
>CACJCG010000003.1 GCA_902591845.1 uncultured Pelagibacteraceae bacterium | reverse complement strand
AAGACAAATTTGTGGTCATAACGGGTCTATCAGGGTCAGGAAAATCATCTTTAGCTTTTGATACTATCTACGCAGAAGGTCAGAGAAGATATGTAGAGAGTTTGTCTGCCTATGCACGTCAATTTTTAGATAAAATGAAAAAACCAAATGTTGATTTAATAGAAGGATTAAGTCCTGCTATTGCAATAGAACAAAAAAATACTTCAAAAAATCCGAGATCTACTGTTGCGACTGTAACAGAAATTTATGATTACATGAGGGTATTATACGCTAGAGCAGGAATTCCTTACTCACCATTTACAGGTAAACCAATTACCTCTCAAACAATTACACAAATTGTAGATTTAGTTAAAAAATTACCAAAAAAATCAACAATATATATTTACGCTCCAGTAGTAAGAGGTCGTAAAGGTGAATATAAAAAAGATATTATAAGCTTCAAGAGAAGAGGATTTAGAAAAATTAAAATTGATAATGTTATATATGATATAGAAAAATCACCCAATCTTGATAAAAAACTTAAACATGATATTTCAATCTTAGTCGATAGAATAGTTTTAAATTCAAAACTTGGAAACAGATTAGCAGAAAGTATTGAAACAGCAGTAAATTTAGCTAACGGTTTAGTTTTTGTAGAATATGAAGATGAAACACTTCCTCAAAAATTTAGAAAAATTGAAAAATTAATTTACTCTACCAAATTCGCTTGCCCTGAGAGTGGGTTTACAATTGAGGAAATTGAGCCAAGACTTTTTTCATTTAACAGTCCCTATGGAGCTTGTGAAGAGTGCGAGGGAATTGGAATGAAATTAAATGTTGATCCAAATTTGGTTGTTCCTGATGAAAGAAAAAGTTTAGCTGATGGAGCAATTGAGCCTTGGTCAAAATCAACAACATTATATTATGCACAAACTTTAGCATCTTTAGCAAAACATTATGGTTTTTCTTTAGATGAAAAATGGAAAAAATTACCTAAAAAAATAAAAGATATTGTTCTTTATGGTTCAGATGAAGATGAGATTAAATTTAATTATGATGATGGGTACGAGAAATATTCTTACAAAAAAACTTTTGAAGGTGTAATTAATAATCTTGAACGGAGATTTTTAGAGTCTGATAGTGAATGGAAAAGAGAAGCAATAGCAGAATATCAATCTGATACAGCCTGTGAAGCTTGCAAAGGTGACAGATTAAAAGAAGAAGCATTATGTGTTAAAATCAATGATCTTAATATTAGTGAGGTAACAAAAAAATCTATTTTGGATGCATCAGAATGGTTTAAAAATTTAGAAAATAATCTTGATAAACGACAATTTAAAATAGCAGAACATGTTTTAAAAGAAATAAATGAAAGATTAACTTTTCTTCTAAACGTTGGTTTAGATTATTTAACACTATCAAGAGAATCTGGAACACTATCAGGTGGTGAAGCACAAAGAATAAGATTAGCTTCACAGATTGGATCAGGTTTGACAGGTGTATTATATGTGTTGGATGAACCTTCCATTGGTTTACATCAAAAAGACAATGTAAAACTAATTAATGCATTAAAAAGATTACGAGATCTAGGTAATACTGTCATTGTTGTAGAGCATGACACAGAAACAATGGAAAATGCAGATCATATTATTGATCTTGGTCCCGAAGCTGGGAGTAATGGCGGTGAGATAACAGCACAAGGATCATATGATGAAATTAAAAAAGATAAAAATAGTATTACAGGCCAATATCTTGCAAATAAAAAATCAATTGAAATTCCTAAAACTCGACGGTTAGCTAAAAATGGAAGATTTGTAGAGATCAATGGTGCAAGTGGAAATAACTTAAATAATGTAAATCTTAAAATTCCAACTGGAACATTTACTTGTGTTACTGGTGTTTCAGGTAGTGGTAAATCTACCCTAATATTGCAAACTCTATTTCATGCCTTAAATTTAACTTTAAACAATAAAGCAAGAAAAGCACCTAAATCATTTAAAGGATATAAGGGTGTAGAATTGATTGATAAAATAATTGATATTGACCAATCTCCTATTGGGAGAACACCTAGGTCAAATCCAGCAACATATACTGGAGCTTTTGGTCCTATAAGAGATTGGTTTACCAGTTTACCAGAATCTAAAACAAGAGGATATAAACCAGGAAGATTTTCATTTAACGTAAAAGGAGGAAGATGTGAAGCATGTGAAGGTGATGGTGTAATTACATATGAAATGCACTTTTTACCTGATGTTTATATACAATGCGATGAATGTAAAGGAACAAGATACAATAGAGAAACTTTAGAGATAAAATTCAAAGGTAAAAGTATTGCAGATGTTTTAGATATGTCGGTTGATGAAGGATGTGAATATTTTGAAAATATTTCAAATATAAAGACAAAATTATTAACTTTAAAGAAAGTAGGTTTGGGTTATATAAAAATTGGTCAACAAGCTACTACTCTTTCTGGTGGTGAAGCCCAAAGGATTAAACTTGCAAAAGAATTATCTAAAAGATCTACTGGTAGAACAATGTATATTTTAGATGAGCCAACAACAGGTTTACATCAACATGATATTAAAAAACTTTTAGAGATACTTCATACATTTGTAAAACTTGGGAATACAGTAGTTGTCATTGAACATAATCTAGATGTTATTAAAACAGCGGACTACATTGTGGATATGGGTCCTGAAGGGGGTGTAAAGGGTGGTAAAATTGTCGCCGAAGGAAAACCAGAAGAAGTATGCAAAGTTAAGGAGAGTTATACTGGTCAATTTTTGAAACCTCTTTTAGCTTAAATTTTACAACTTAAAAATATTCAAAAATTAGTGTATAGTTATTTAGAATCATGAGTAATTTATTGTCATCATTATCAAAAACAGTTCACGCATCACTTGCGTTAGCAATCTTTTTGTTTTTAGGATTGTTTTATTTAAACGAAGGAATTGCTTTTGATACGTTATTCTGGAGCTGGTTGTTCAGATACATTCATGTGATTGTTGCAATTATGTGGATTGGATTATTATGGTATTTCAATTTTGTTCAAATTCCTAATATGGGAAAAATCCCAGATGAACAAAAACCAGCCATTGGTAAAGTAATTGCACCAGCCGCATTATTTTATTTTAGATGGGCTGCCGCATTAACTGTTCTTTCAGGTTTAATTCTTGCTCTTCTTAATGGGTATCTTCATGATGCAATGACTTTAAGTATTGGTTCAGGCGTACCAAAACACACTGCAATCGGAATAGGCATGTGGCTAGGAATTGTAATGGCATTTAATGTGTGGTTTGTAATTTGGCCAAATCAAAAGAGGGCTTTAGGAATTGTTGAAAGTGATCCAGAAACAAAAGCTAAGTCAGCTAAAACTGCAATGCTGTTCTCAAGAACGAATACTTTGTTATCTTTACCAATGCTACTTTCAATGGTAGCTGCGCAAAATATATTTTAATTTACTTTTGATCGTCTTCTCTTAGAACTGTTTTTTGAGAAACTCTTAGTCTAACTAAAACAGTGTTAGCTATATAAATAGAAGAATAAGTTCCAAAAACAACACCGAGTATCATTGCTAATGAAAATCCTTTTAATATTTCTCCACCAAAGAAATAAATTGCTAATAAAGCTAGTAAAGTAGTCGCAGAAGTTATTATAGTTCTTGATAACGTTTCATTAATTGAAATGTTTGTTAATTCAAAAATTTTTATATCTGAATATTTTCTTAAATTTTCACGCACACGATCAAAAATAACAACAGTATCATTCATTGAATATCCTACTATTGTTAACACAGCTGCAATTATTGATAAGTTTATTTCTAAACTAAATAGTGAAAAAACTCCTAGAGTTACAATAACATCATGAAACAGAGCTAAAATTGCACCCAAACTAAATTGCCATTCAAATCTTATCCAAATATAAATTAACATTAATGCTAAAGATAAAGATATTGCTATAACTCCTGATTTTAATAATTCAGCACTTACCTTTGGCCCAACATTCTCTACCCTTCTAAAATCATAGTTATTTCCAAAAGATTTATCTAAATTAGTCTTAATTTCTTCAAGAATATTCTTTTTATTATCATTGTTTTCAAATTTTACTAAGAAATCTGTATCATTACCAAATTTCTTCACTGAAACATCTCCTAAATCCATTTGATTAAATCTGTCTCTTAATGAACTTACATTTATCTTAGAATCTGAAGCTCTTAATTCAATTAAAGTACCACCTTTAAAATCTATACCAAAATTAAGTCCTTTAAAAATTAACAATAATAACGAAACAACAATTAAAATTGATGAGAGTAAATTAAAGTGATTATAATATTTGTTAAAAGCAATCATTAGATTAATTTTTCCTTATCTTTATTTCTTGATACATAAATACTAGTGAACAATCTTGCTATGAAATAAACTGAAAATAGTGTTGTAAATATTCCAACTCCTAAGGTTACAGCAAAACCTTTAACTGGACCTGAGCCCATGAAAAACAAAATAATTGCTGCTAATAATGTGGTAATATTGGCATCTAAAATTGCTGTTCTTGATTTAGTATATCCGCCATCAAAAGCCAAAATATTATTAGTCTCGTCTTTTAATTCTTCTTTAATTCTCTCAAAAATTAAAACATTTGCATCAACAGCCATACCTACAGTTAGAATAATTCCTGCAATACCAGGTAATGTTAAAGTGGCTTCAAATAAAGTTAAAACGCCTAACAGAATAAATAAATTTACTATCAGAGTTACATTGGTAATTAATCCAAAAATTTTATATTTTACAAACATAAAAATTATAACCAACATAAAACCTATTGCTAAAGCAATCATTCCTGCGTTAATTGAGTCTTGTCCAAGATCAGGTCCAACTGTTCTTTCTTCAATTATTTCTAATGGAGCTGGTAATGCTCCTGATCTTAATAATAAAGCTAGATCAGTTGCTGTTTGAAAAGTGAAACCACCACTTATCTGACCAGAACCACTGGCAATCGTATCTCTAACAACCGGTGCACTAATAATTTTACCATCTAAAACAATTGCTAATTGCTTTCCAATACCAGTTGACGTTGCCTTACCAAATCTCTTGGCACCTACTCTATCTAATGTAAATGAAACAATAGTTTGGTTAGCTTGAGTATCCATTTTTGGTTGAGCATCCAGTAAATTTTCACCACTAATTATAATTCTTTTACTAACCGTGGCTTCTTCTAGACCATCTTCAAATTTTAACTTTTCAACACCAAAACGATCATTTTCGTCATTTGTTACAAATCGAAAAGTAAGGTTTGCAGTTTTACCTAGCAATGATTTTATTCTCATCGGATCATCTAATCCAGGTAGCTCGACTAAAATTCGGTTATTTCCTCTTTTAAGTATGTTGGGCTCATTAGTTCCAACTTCATCTACTCTTCTTCTAACTATTTCTATAGCTTGATCTTGAGAAGAAGTTTTAAGTTTAATTAAACCCTGTCTTGAAAAGTTAACTTTTAAGTTTAAACCTGTATCTTCAATTTCTAACTGATGTGATTTAAATCTTGGATAATATGGATTAAGATCACTATTTTCATCCTGAAAAACATCCAAGACAGATTGCTTATCATTTTCCATTACATTGAAAAAAATATTTTGATTTTCTATCTTTATATTATTGATCTTAATATTTTTTTCTTTGAAGTAATTTCTGATAGTTGTTGTTAAGTTTTGTAATTTTTGTTCAATTACTGGTTCATTATCAATTTCAAGTAATAAATATGATCCACCCTGAAGGTCTAATCCTAGATTAATTTTTTTATCAAAAAAATTATCATCAAATTTGAAAAGATTTGATGAAGCAATTAAAATAAATAAAACTGAAAAAAGAGTTATAAATAAAATTCTTAACTTAGAGAAATAAAGCACTTAACTAAAAATAATTATTTTTTAACTTCTTGAGTATTTGCATTAACAAGACTTTGAATACCAGTTGATTTTACTATCTCAACCTTTACGTTTTCTGCAATTTCTACTTCAACTTTATCGTTGTCTATAAGTCTCTCCACTGTACCTGTAATTCCACCAGAAGTAACAACCTTGTCACCCCTCTTAAGACTTTCAACCATTGCTTTATGCTCTTTAACTTTTTTTTGCTGTGGTCTGATTAAGAAAAAATAAAAAATAACAAATATTAAAATTAACGGTATAAATTGTCCTATTCCTGAGCCTTCCATAAATCTCCTTATAAATTATGTGAATACTTATACTATCTATTTAATTAAAACAACTTTATTTAGCTAAAATCAATTCCAAATTATTCATATACGGACGCAGTATCTTAGGAACAATAATCGAACCATCTTTTTGTTGATAGTTTTCTAGCACAGCAATTAATGTTCTGCCCACTGCTAAACCACTTCCATTTAGCGTTCCAACAAAAACCGTTTCTTTGTTTTTATTTTTATATCTTGATTTCATTCTTTGTGCCTGGAATGTTGAACAAGAAGAACATGATGATATTTCACGATACTTGTTTTCTGAAGGCAACCACACTTCAATATCATATGTTTTTTCTGCACTGAAACCCATATCTCCAGAACATAAAATTATTTTTCTATAAGGCAACTCTAACTTATCCAAAATATCTGTTGCACAGTTCGTCATTCGCTCTAATTCTTCAAGACAATTTTCTTTTTCAACAATACTAACCATCTCAACTTTATAAAATTGATGTTGTCTAATCATTCCTTTGGTATCTTTTCCATAACTGCCAGCTTCTTTTCTAAAACAAGGTGTTGAGGCAACAAATCTCATTGGTAAATCTTTTTGATCAACAATTTTATCTTTAACAATGTTTGTTAAAATTACTTCAGCGGTTGGAATTAAAAATTTTCTATCAGATCCTTCATCAAATTTTATTTCAAATTGATCGTTTTCGAATTTTGGTAATTGGCCAGTTCCATACATTGTATTGTCAGAAGCTATCAATGGAGGTGAAATCTCTTGATAGCCATTTTGAACAATATGGGTGTCTAACATAAAGTTAGATAATGCTCGTTCCAATAATGCTAATTCTTTTTTTACAAATACAAATCTTGATCCAGTTGTTTTTGTTGCAAGATCAAAATCAAGCATGCCTAAATTTTCACCAAGTTCATAATGAGATTTGGGTTTAAAATCAAACTCAGGAATTTTCCCAGCTTTTAAAACTTCAACATTATCATTTTCGTCTTTGCCATTTGGAACATCTTGATGAGGTATATTAGGTATGCTTGATAAAATATTATCTAATTCAGTTTTAGTATTTTTTTGTTGATCAGCAATTTTTTCTAATTCTGTAGATATTTCTTTTGATTTTTTAAATAAACTTTCATCTTTAGATTTAGAAATATCTTTTTTTTCTTTTTCTAAATTTTCTTTCTTTTGAATTAATTCTCTATTTAACGCATCAAGTTTTTTTAAATTATTAAAATCAATTTTAACTGAACGTTTTTCAAGGTCTTTTTCAAATTTTGAAAAATCTTTTCTAATTTCTTTTAAATTATGCATCAGTTTTTTCTAAATTTTTGTTTTCTATAAATTTTACTGAAAATATTGATAATTCATATAAAATTAATAATGGAATTGCTAAACCTATTTGAGTAATTGGATCTGGTGGTGTGAGTAATGCAGCAGCAGCAAATATAATTACTACTACATACTTTCTTCTTTCTTTTAAAAATTGACTATCAACAACACCTATTCTTGCTAATAAACTCAAGACTATAGGTAATTGGAAACTTATTCCAAATGCAAAAATTAATTTCATAACAAGTGACAAGTATTCATTTACTTTGGCTTCTAATTGAATTGGTAAACTTGTAGACATCCCTGTGCTTTCAAATGATAAAAAGAATTTAATAGCTAGGGGCATTATCAAATAGTAAACAAGCATACCCCCCAAAAAGAAAAGGATGGGTGTTAATATAAGGTATGGAAGTATTGCAACTTTTTCATGTTTATATAATCCCGGTGCAATAAATTTCCATATTTGCATTAGAATAAATGGACAGGTCACAAAAAAAGCTGTGAAAAAAGATACCTTTATATAGGTTAAAAAAGTTTCTTGTAAGGCTGTAAAAATAAGCCTTCTATCAGATCCATCATCTTTTACCGCTTGAGCAAAAGGATCAACTAAAAAACCGTAGATATGTTCTGCAAAAATATAACAAATAACAAAAAAGATTATTAGAAATATAAAACTATGTATTAATCTTTTTCTTAGTTCTGTTAGATGGCTAACAAATCCACCTTCATTTTCTTCATTACTCATCTTTTTTAGTTTCTTTTTTTATTTCATTATCAATTTTTTTTTCATCAATTTCTAAATTAGAAACCTCATTTTGAATGTTGCTAACATATCTTTTTGCAGTCCCTATCCAAGAACCTGCCTTCTTTAACATGATTGGAAAGTCTTTTGGACCAAGAACAACAATTGCAATACCAACTACAATTAATATCTCAAACCAACCAATAGTAGGCATGTGATTTAGTCTTTGTTTTCTGAGTCTTTATTTTCGTCGGATATATTTTTTGGCTCTGTATCGTCAGTAACGTCTGACGCCATTCCTTTTTTGAAACTTTTAATTCCCTTAGCTACATCACCCATCAGACTGGAGATTTTACCTCGTCCAAATAATAAGACTACTAATATAACTACGATTGCTATTTGCCAAATTCCTATGCTCATGAAAAACTTATAACCTTTTTATGCTTAATTTAAAAGTTTCTTTTTTGTTAATCTTTCTCTTCTGTATCAAGAGTGCTGTTTAACATCTCATCAATATTAGAATAAATATCCTCTTTTTTTTCTTCTTGTTTTTCTTTGTAGAATTTTCCAGTTCCAAAAATTGCATTATCGACACTAGAACTGTCAATTAATCCAGCAGCACCTAATTCATCAATTGTTGGTAAATCAGATAATTTTTGAAGATTGAAATGACTTAAAAATTCATCAGTTGTAACATACTGAATTGGTCTACCTGGTACATCTTTGCGACCTCCTGGTTTCACCCAGTTGAGTTCCATTAATATTTCAAGAGTATTTGTGCCAAAGGCAACACCTCTTATTTCTTCAATCTCTGCTCTAGTAACAGGTTGATGATATACAATTATAGCCAAAGTCTCCACTGCAGCTCTAGAAAGTTTTTTTTCAACCGTTCTTTCTTGCGACATGATGTTTGACAAGTTAGGAGAAGTTCTGAAGGACCACTTTTCTTTTATACAAACCAGATTAATTCCACGTTTAGAGTATTCTTGCTGCAACTTTTCTAATGATTTAGAGACGCTACCTTTTTTAGTAACTTTACTTTCAATTGTATCAACATCTAATGGTTCAGCAGCAGCAAAAATAACTGCTTCAATTTCTTTTTCTAAATCAGATAACTTAGATGGAAATTTAACAATATTATCTTTTGTAATTTTTTCTTTTTTAATCATTATTTTCCTTTACATAAATATCATCAAACAACTTATCCTGCTTCATAGTTAGATTTCCTTCTTTAACCAATTCTAAAGAACCAGCAAATATTCCTGCTTTACCAGTGCGTTTATATTTTGATCCTTTTTTAAAATTTTTAGGAATTAAATCATCTAATTTTTTCCATTCAATCAATTTACCAAAAAATTCTCTTATTGTTTTAATTCCATCCTCAGCAGTAAATACTGGTAATTTAGGAATGTTCATTTTTTGAAAGTCCTTGGTCATAATAATTGTTGAATATGACTTAAGAAGTTCAAATAAACTTAAATTATACTCAGTACTATAAATAGATCTTATATTTCCCTTCATTCCTCTTGATCGAATTTCTCTTCCTAATCTTTTTCTTTTAAGCATTTGTTCAGAAAGCAATCTTATCAATTCTAATTTTTTAAGCTGTAATTTTAATTTTTCAGCAACTTCTTGAACTTTAAATTCTTCCTCAGGTGTACCTGGGAGTAATAATTTAGATTTCAAATAGGCTAACCATGTTGCCATCAATAGATATTCGGAAGCAATTTCTAAATTTAAATCTTTTTCTTTTGTAATGTATTCGTGAAACTGATCTGCTAATTTTGTTATTGATATCTCTTCAAGATCTACCTTTTGGGCTTTGGCTAAATCTAAAAGAACATCTAGGGGGCCATTATAATTATTTATATCAACATTAAATAATGCAGAATCAGAAATAGTCATGCTCAGATATTAACTTAAAATTTTATAAAATAACGATGTTTTTTTTATAATAAAATTACTAACCTTTGGTGAATTATCACCAACCACCTTCATTTCAGACAATTTACCGTTACAATGAAGAGCAAGATTACAACCTGCGCTAAACGTTTTAATAGTATTAGTTTTTAAATCATCTTTTAAACTTTTCATTGATAAATCATCTGAAATTAAAATGTTTTTAAAGCCAATTTTTTTTCTAATTAAATTTATAATTTTTTTAGAGTGCGTAGCTGTGTTTAATCTATCAATGCTTCGATATATTACATGTGCTGTCATTGCAAAATAGCTTTGTTTTTTCTTAAATGGAAAAAAATCATTTTTATTTAAATAATTTAATTTTTTGGTAACTATTGGGGTAAATTTATGACTATCTACCTTAGCTAATCCATGCCCTGGTATGTGTTTCATCACAGTTCCAATTGAATTTTCATGAAAATAATCAATACAAATATCTCCAATTTTAGAGATATTTTTTTTATTTTTTGAAAAAGACCTATCACCAATAATGTTGCTAGCTCCTTTAACTCTAAGATCTAAAACAGGAACTGTGTTAATATTGACACCAATTGATTTAAGCAAATACGAAGTCTTATCGATAAATATTTTATAAATAATATTAAATTTTTTCTTATCTTTTGTGAATAAATTGCCAAAATATTCAGAAGTCAAATTATCAAATGAAATAATTTTACTTAATCGATTTACTCGTCCACCTTCTTGATCAATTAAAATTGGGTATTTTTTGTCTTTAAATATTTTTTTTATTTTATCAGTTAATTTTTTAGTTTGTTCAATTGAACTTATGTTTCTTGAAAATAAAATTATACCCCACGGTCTATATTTCTTTAAAAAAATTATTTCTTTGTTTGATAATGTTGATGATTTTATACCAACAATAAAGGCTCTTCTATTCTTAATCATTCTCTAAAAGTTTCCAAAAATTAAACTTTTTTTTCTTTTTTTTGTTTGTTTGCTTAACGTATTCAATTACATTTTGTGTATCATTTTCCAAAACAGGTAAGTTTTTTGAATATAATTTAATTTTTTCATCATTATTTTTATAAGATCTGTATGATTTCTTCTTATTTTCATCTGAAAAATAATATCTACCAGTCAAAAAAATAAAAAAAGCAATTACAACAATAAAGATTAAATACTTAATTTCTTTTAGCATTACATTTTATCTGGCGTATCTACACCAACTATATCCATTCCTGATTTTACTACGTTAGATATTGCTTTTAAAAAAATTAATTTATCTGGTGAAACTGTTTTTTGATCATTAATAAATCTTTTTTCAGGATTTTGTTTACCAAGATTCCAATACGAGTGAAATTCTGAGGCAAGATCATATAAATAAACAGGTATTCTATGTGGTTCTAATTTTGAACTAGCTGCATCGATACATTTAGGCCATTCTGAAATCTTTTTTAAAATTTTGATCTCATCATTTGAGTATTCAAAACTAAAATCATCTAATTCAATTTTTGAATTTAAATCTTTATCAACATGTCTAAAAACAGATGAAATTCTAGCATAACAATATTGAACGTAATATAACGGATTATCTTTAGATTTTTCTTTTACAGCATCAAAATCAAAATCTAATTCAACATCACTACTTCTGTTGAGCATGATAAACCTAGTTGCATCTTTTCCAACTTCCTCAATTAAATCATCAACCGTAATGTAGTCGCCTTTTCTTTTAGACATCTTAAATGGTTTGTTATCTTTAATTAATTTTACAAGCTGACTAATTTTACAAATCAATTTATCTTTTTTTCCTGATAAAGCTTCAACAGAGGATGAAATTCTTTTGATATAACCAGCATGATCTGAGCCAAGAATATTAATTAAATAATCAAATTTACGATCTACTTTATTTTTATGATAAGCAACATCACTTGCAAAATAAGTCCATGTTCCATCTGACTTTTGTAATGCTCTATCTTTATCGTCACCAAAATCAGTAGATTTAAAAAGTAACTGTTCTCTTTCTACCCAGTTTTTATTATCTTCACCAGCTGGAGCTTTAATTTTTCCTTTATATACAAATTTATTTTTCTCTAAAAATTTTATTACACTCTCTACTTCGTTGTTTAAAACAATGGTTTTTTCACTAACAAAATTATCATGGTTAATACCTAAACTCTTAAGGTTCTTTTTAATTAAAAGTATCGCCTGTTCTATTGATAAAGCTGTTAGCTTATCGCTTATTTCATCATAATTATCAAAATTTAGATCTGAATTTTCTGAAACTATATTTTTTGCAAAATCGACAAGGTAATCACCTGGATATAAATCAGGATTATCTTGTGGGAACTTTTCATTAAGTTTTACTTCCCTAATTCTAAAGTATACAGATTTTGTAAAATTTATGATCTGATTACCATAATCATTTACATAATACTCTTTTGTAACCTTGTGTTTATTAAATATTAATACATTAGATATAACATCACCTAAAATAGCTCCTCTGCAGTGACCAACATGTAAGGGTCCCGTAGGATTGGCTGATACAAATTCAACCAGATAATTATTTTTTTTCTCTTTCTCATTAATTCCAAATGTTTCAGCGTTATCAATAATTTCTTTGATAAAGTTTGACCAAAAAGATGGCTTAAATTTAATGTTTATGAAACCAGGTTTAGCAACAGATATTGACTCGATTTGATCATCATTATTTTTAATTTCAGGCACAAGTTTTTCAGCTAATTCTATTGGAGAGGTTTTATTTAGTTTAGATAAAACCATTGCAACATTTGTTGAAATATCACAATCAAATTTTGGAGGTGGTATCTCCGCATTAATGCCATTAAAACTTTCTGGAACTATAAGTTGATTTTTTTTACTAAGCTCAACAATAATGGATTTAATTTTATCTAGGTATAATTCAAAAATATTCATTTATTATCGTTATAAAGGTTAATAGCATATCTATCTGTCATACCAGATATAAAATCTGAAATAGCTCTATATTTGTCTTTAGTCAATTGCTCTTTGGTCAGAAATTTTCTAGGATTTGATTTAATTATTTTAAATAATTTCTCAATTATCCTTTTACCTCTTTGATTCTTATTAAGTACCGATTTATTGTCATACATTCTATGTCTTAAAAATGATCTGATTTCTTGTTCTGAATTTTCTATTTTACTTGAAAAAGAAACTATTAATTGATTTGATTTTGATACATCTTTTAATGACTTAATTTTTAATTTTTTAATATTTTTTTCTGTATTACTTAGTAAATCTCTAATCATAATATCTATTGAGTCTCTGATGATTTGATAAATAGCAATTTTATAATTTTTTTTATTAATTTTGTTTTTATATTTTTGGTAAATTTTTTTGAAAAAATCTAATTCAATTAATTCCTCAATTTTAAATAGGTTTGCTTTAATTCCATCTTGAATATCATGATTATTATATGCAATGTCATCTGATATGGCTGATATTTGAGCTTCTAATGATGGATAAGTATCAAATTTAATTTTATTCTTGAAAACTTTTAAACCAATTAGTTTATTGATCATGTTTAGATCGTCTACTGGTCCGTTATGTTTTAAAAGTCCCTCTAAAGTTTCAAGAGTTAAGTTTAGTCCAGCAAATTTAAAATATTTATTCTCTAAAAACATAACTATTCTTAGTGTCTGTAGATTGTGATCAAAACCACCATAATTTTGCATACATTCATCTAGAGCATCCTCTCCTGCATGGCCAAATGGAGTGTGACCTAAATCATGCGCAAGACTTAAGGTTTCAGCTAAATCTTCATTTAATTTTAGATATTTTGCAATTGATCTTGCTATTTGAGCAACTTCAATTGAATGAGTAATCCTAGTTCTAAAATGATCCCCTTCTGTGTTAACAAATACTTGGGTTTTATGCTTTAATCTTCTAAATGATGCGCTGTGAATTATACGATCTCTGTCGCGTTGAAAAGGAGATCTGTATTTTGAATTAGCTTCTTTATTAAGTCTGCCTTTACTTTTAAATACGCCTAACAAAGTGTCTTTTTTCATCCTTTAATTTAAATAATTAAGTATTATATTAGTAATATCAGTGTTCAGACATGATTAAAGAAATTAAATTTACGGATAAAGCGTTAAAACAAATAGATAATTTGTTATCGAAAAAAGACAAAGGATCATTCTTCAGAATCGCTATCAAGGGTGGAGGATGCTCTGGTTTTCAATATGAATTTACTTTTGATAAATCGAAACAAGATGATGATTTAAATTATCAAAATATTTTAATTGATAAAACTTCAGCTGATTTACTTAAAGGGTCTGAAGTTGATTACGTTTCTGAACTAATTGGTGAACAATTCAAAATATCAAATCCACAAACCAAATCTTCATGCGGTTGTGGAGTTTCTTTCTCACTTTAATGCTCATTTCATCTTGGAATGTAAACTCAGTTAGAGCAAGAATTGAAAATATCAAAAGCTATTTATTAAAATATAAACCAGATATTTTAATGATGCAGGAAATAAAAACTGAAGATGTTAACTTTCCATACGATGATTTTTCATCAATGGACTATGAAAGTCATGTCTTTGGTCAAAAAAGTTATAATGGTGTAGCAATTATATCCAAAAATAAATTAAAAAATGTGAAAACAGATTTAATTAAAGATAAGTTAAAACAAGCAAGAATAATTTCAGCTGAATTTGAACATAAGAAAAAAAATATACAATTAATTAATATTTACACCCCTAATGGTAATCCTGTGGATACTGAAAAATATGATTATAAAAAAGATTGGCTTGATCAATTAATAAAACAATTAAAAACATTATCTAAAAAAAATTCAAATATTATTCTAGCAGGCGATTTCAATATAATCCCATCAGCTGAAGATGTTTATAATGTTAAAAGTTTTGAAGACGATGCTTTATACCGACTTGAAATAAGAAAAAAATTTAGAGAAATGATTAATCTTGGTTTTAATGACGTCTACAGACATTTTTATGAAGATAAAGAAGGATATACATTTTGGGATTATATGAGAGGTGCATGGCAAAAAAATAACGGCATGAGGATTGATCATTTTTTAGTTTCAAATTCTATAATTGATCAAATTAAAGATATTAATATTAATAAAGATCCACGTGGAAGAGAAAAGCCTTCTGATCACACACCTATTGAGATTAATTTAGCTTAAAGATTTAATTTTATTTACTAATTCTTCGTTAATATTTCTTGGACCATTGTCCATTCTATTTTTATGACGTCTTTCACCTGGTAATCTTACTTCACCCATTGATTTCATTTTTTCAAAAAATTCCTCAGCATGTTTTTGCCAATTAGTACCTGATGTTTTATCTGGGTTAATGGCTAGTATGAATTCACCGCCACTTGGAGGACCACCATCATTATTATCTTTGGCAGCAGTTTCAAAACTAAAATTATCCCCAACTAATGCACCTGCCATTAATTCTACCATCATTGCAATTGCAGATCCTTTGTAACCACCAAATGGTAATAAAACTCCACCATCGGCAATTTCCGCTGGATCAGTTGTTTCTTTACCATCTTTAGTTAAACCAGTGCCAAGTGGAACTTTGTGACCTTCTCTTTTAGCAACTTGAACTTCTCCCATTGCCATTGAAGCAGTTGCCATATCATAAACAACTGGTGTTTTACCTGGACGTGGCCAAGCAAACGAAATTGGATTTGTTCCAAATAATGGCTTTATTGCACCAGCAGGTGCAACAGCAGGCTTGTAAGATGTACAAGCAAATGCAACTAAACCTTCCTCTGCTAATTTTTCTGTTTCAGGCCACATAGCAGCCATGTGATGTGAATTATTTATTGCTAATACAGCTACACCATTTTCTTTTGCAGCTTTTGCTAATTCAGGTAATCCTTTATTTAATACTACAGGTGCTAAACAATTATTTCCTTCAACTTTAATTACAGATGGAGATATTTTTTTTACTTCGGGTTTACCTTTACCATTTATTTTTCCACCTTTAAGACCTGTTACATAAGCTGGTAATCTAAATAAACCGTGCGATACAGAACCATCTCTTTCAGCGTTTCTGATTAAGTCAGATAAAATTGATGCTGTTTCATCATCACAACCATTTGCTAAAAGAGTTTTTTTAGCTAGTTCAAATATTTCGTTTAAAGTTAATGAAACTGTACTCATTATTTTGATTTACATTTTTTACATAAACCAAAAAATTCTAAATTATATTTGCTATATTTCATTCCAGAGTTATCTGAAAAATTAGATAAATATTTTGAAAGTTTTGAATTACTTATTTCAGATACATTTTCACAACTCTCACAAATTGAAAAAGCGGTAGCTTTTGAAATTTGACAACTAGAATTTTGGCAAGCAATAAAGGCATTTCTACTTTCTATCTTATGAATTTTTCCAATTTCAACTAACTTATCTAAAGCTCTGTAAACTTGTAGTGGTGCTTTAATTCCTTTTTTTTGAACATTAAAAAGAATTGAATAAGCTTTCATAGGTCCGCCTGATTTATCAATAAGATCAAAAATAATTTTTTGATTTTTTGAAAGGTTATGTTCTTTTTGCATTTTTAAATTCTTATCAATTAGTTATCAGTTTTTCAATTTAATCGATTGTTTAATATTAAGTAAAGACAATATAAATAAGACTAAAGCAGCCATGATTATTGAAGGCCCAGATGATGTATTGAATTCTAGCGATGAAAATAGTCCTAACAATACTGATAATAATCCGCCAATTATTGAAAATAAAACCATCTTTTGTGGACTATTAGAAATATTTCTAGCCATCGCTGCTGGAATAATAAGCATACCTGTAATCAATAATAAACCTACCATTTTAATTGATATGGCTATTACAGCAGCCATAAGAATTGTAAAAATAGCTTTTGCTCTATCAGGGTTTAGCCCTTCTGCTTCTGCTAACTCATAATTAACTGTAGATGCAAACAATGGTTTCCAAATTAATTTTAGAACTAGTAAAATTACAGCGCCACCAGTCCAGATGATTAATAAATCATCAGTTGTTACAGCTAATATATCACCAAATAAAAGTCCCATAATATCAAAACGAATAAATGTTAAAAAACCTATTACTACTAATCCAACAGCTAAAGAAGAATGCGCCAATAGACCAAGCAAAGCATCACCAGGTAAATTAGTTTTCTTCTGTAATTGAATTAAAATCAATGCAATTAGAGATGAAATAATAAATACTGAAAGAGCAATGTTTAATTCAAAAGAGTAAGCCAAAGTTACACCAAGTAAAGCTGAGTGAGCTAATGTATCGCCAAAGTAAGATAATCTTCTCCAAACAACAAAACAACCAAGAGGTCCAGTTACTAAAGCTATTCCCAAACCTGCAATTAGTGCTCTTATAAAAAAATCATCAAACATATTAGTTTTTCTTTATTTCACCTTTATCCGAATGAACGTGATCATGTTTATGTTCATATACAGAAAGAATTTGAGATGCTTGTTCACCAAATAAGGTTTTATATTCATTATTTTTAGCAACATCCATTGGTGTACCTGAACAACAAACATGACCATTTAAACAAACAACATGATCTGTTGCAGTCATGACTGTATGTAAATCATGAGATATTAATAAAATTCCACAATTTAGCGTATCAGAGATTCTTTTAATTAATTCATATAAAGCAATCTCACCAGTGTAATCAACACCCTGAACTGGTTCATCAAGAACTAATAATTCAGGTTTTTTTGAAATTGCTCTTGCGATTAAAACTCTTTGAAATTCACCACCTGATAAATTTCCTAAATTTTTATTCTTAAGATGGATAACACCTGTTAATGTAAGTGCTTCATCAATTGCCTCATCTTTAATATTTTCTGTTAGAAGCATAAAATCATAAACTCTTAACGGTAATGTCCAATCAATAGATATTTTTTGAGGAACATATCCAACTTTATTTGTGTATTTCTCAACACTTCCTTCTATGTTTTTGTAAATTCCTAATGCAATTTTTGCGGTAGTACTTTTTCCTGAGCCATTAGGTCCAATAAGTGTAACAATTTTTCCTTTTTTAATAGTTAATGAAACACCTTCCACTAGCCATTTATCATTTTGTTTAAAACCAGCGTTATTTAATTTTACTAATGTACTATTTTCTGAGCTCATATATTGCTTGACTTATAAATGTTATATTATTACATAACGTTATATTATAACAACCAATTAAATTACTTATTATGAAAAATATTAAAAAAATACCACTTATATTCTCAATATTATCAATTCTAACATTCTTTACACCAGCAAATGCTGAAATAAAAGTAGTTGCTTCTATTAAACCAATTCATTCATTAGCCAGTTACTTAATGGATGGTATTGCTAAACCTGATTTAATAGTTGATGGATATGCATCTCCACACGGATTTGCAATGAAACCTTCACATGCAAAAATGCTTCAAAATGCTGACTTAATATTCTGGGTTGGTGAAGATTTAGAGAGTTTTTTAGAAAAACCATTGAGTTCAATTGCAAAGAAAGCAGAAAAAATTGAATTAATGGAGACTAAAGGATTGCAAGTATTAAAATTTAGAGAAAGAAATATTTTTGACGAACATGATCACGACGATCACGGACATGACGATCATGGTAAAAAGGAAGATGATCATGACGACCACGGACATGATGATGACCACGGTAAAAAAGAAGATGATCACGACCATGATGATCATGGGAAAAAAGAAGATGATCATGAAGACCACGGACATGACGATCATGATGGACATGCGCATGGTGAATTTGATCCACACATTTGGTTAGACCCAATTAATGCAAAAGCTATGTTAAATGAAATGGCAGAACATTTAATTGAAAATGATCCAAAAAATGAAGCTAAATACAAAAGTAATTTAGCTAAAGCTTTACAAGAAATTGATAAACTTACAATTGATGTAATGACTGATTTAAGTAGCAGTGTTGCTTCAATTGTATTCCATGATGCTTATCAATATTTTGAGAAAAGATTTAATGTAAATATATTAGGTGCTTTTACTGTTAACACAGATGTGATGCCTGGTGCAGAACAATTAGCAGAAATCAGAGAGATAATTGATCACGATAAAGTTGCTTGTGTGTTCTCAGAGCCTCAATTTAACCCTGATATTATTAAAGCTGTCGCAAAAGATATGAATATTAAAACTGGAGTTGTTGACCCATTAGGAGCAACATTAGACCCAGGAAAAGACTTATATTTCAATTTAATTAGAAATATGTCTGCATCTTTTAAAGGTTGTTAATTTAAAATTAGGTTTAATCCGGGAATTTTTTTAAATTCTCGGATTAACAAATAATTATTACTGTTATTTAATCTCACAAAAAACATTGTATTTATTTTAAAGAAGATTTATTTTCTTTCAAAATCTGACTTTATGAATGATTTAAATTTATTTAAAAAAAATGGCTTTCTAGTTAAAGAAAATCTAATTTCTCAATCAAAGATAAATAAAATAAATAAAATTGTTAATGAAGTAATTTCAAAAGAAAAAAAAAGAAAAAAAACTAATGGTGCAAATGGAACTCAATCCTATAATAATTACCATTTTGTATACAATTCAGGTTCTTCAAAAAATAAAGAAATTTTAAGACTAAATAATCCTCAGAACAGGCATAAAATTTTCTATGAATTATCTAGAGATAAAAGGATTATATCCATAGCTAAAAAATTGTTAGGTGGAACAGTTAGATTTCATCTAGGTAAATTAAATTTTAAGCTTCCTAATAAGAAAAAAGGCAGTGAGATTGGATGGCACCAAGATTGGGCTTTTTACCCTCATACAAACGATGATTTAATTACAGTTGGTATATATTTAGATGATTGCTATGAAAAAAATGGGCCACTTAAAATAATAAAGAATTCACACAAAAAGAAATTGTACAGTCACCACAGCAAAGAAAATTATTTTGTTGGGAAGATAGATACTAAGAAAGATAAAATAGGAACTAAAGATAGTGTTTCCATAACTGGAACGGCTGGAACAGTAGTATTTTTTCATTGTAGATCAGTTCATGGGTCTGGGCACAATCAAATGAATAACTCAAGACCCTTAATTTTGTTTGGTTATAGAGCTTGTGATGCGTGGCCATTAATCAATGATGGAAACCCTCATCCTGAAGTTGATTTAGAAAATTATGATAAAAATATCATTGTAGGAAATAAATCAATAAAACCAAGATTGACTAAAGTTCCAACCATAATCCCACTACCTAAGAAGAAACACTACGTTTCTATCTATGAACTTCAAAAAAATTAAACTATAAAATTAAAATCTTTCTTTTAGTTAACCTCAATATTTTATAAATAGAACAATTATTTAAAAAAAATTTAGAGAGGAAATCATGTTTATTAGAAAATATCTTAAGTGGATAAGTACATTTTTGGTACTAACAGGAATACTTTTAACTAATTTAAATATATATCCATTAAATATATATTTTCATGGATTAGGAGTTATTGGATGGACTATTGCTGGTTTTATCAGCAATGATAAGGCTATCTTAACTAATTTTGGATTACAAATACCTTTATTTTTAATAGGAATTTATAAAATCATAATTTAATGAAAAATATACTGTTTGTATGTACTGGTAATTCTGCAAGAAGCATCATAGCTGAAAGTATTATTAACAATAAATATTCATATAAGTTTAAAGCTTATAGTGCTGGAAGCAACCCGACAGGAAAAATTAACGAAAATATCAAATTATATCTAACTAAAATAAAAAATTTTAATCTTGAAAATTATTCTTCAAAAAATTTTGATATATTTTTAAATAAGAAGTTTAATATAGATCATGTAATAACAGTATGTAATAGTGCAAATAAAGAAGTGTGCCCTGTATGGCCAAACAATAACCAAATTATTCATTGGGATATTGATGATCCTGTATCAAAATTTCAAAATTCAAATGAAAAGCAGATAAACGAAATTATTAGTGATACTTACGATATAATAAGTAAAAAAATTAAAATTTTGTTAGAAAATGAAAATTAAAAAAAACATAATTATTGGCGAATTTTTAGGAAGTTGTTTTCTTGTAATGATTATCGTTGGATCTGGGATAATGGCAGAAAATCTAACAAATGATGATGGTATTAAGCTTTTAGCCAATACAATTGCTACTGGAGCTGGATTATTTGTTTTAATTACATCCTTTGCTGATATTTCAGGGGCTCATTTTAATCCTTTTGTAAGTTTAGCTATGTTTTTTAGAAAAAAAATTAAAAGTAATCTTTTAAAATATTATATTCCTGCACAAATATCTGGTTGTTTATTTGGAGTAATGTTGGCTAATGTTTTTTTTGAACACGCTCTTTTAGAGTTATCAACTAAAAATAGAGACGGATTGCATATATTTTTTTCTGAAATTGTAGCAACTTTTGGTCTCATATTTATTATTTTTGCAACTTTAAAGGATGGAAAAACAATAGTCGCGATTAGCGTAGCAACATATATTTCTGCAGGTTATTGGTTTACTTCTTCAACATCTTTTGCAAATCCAGCTGTATCTATAGCTAGAACATTTACTGATTCTTTTACTGGAATTAATTATCTTAATACACCAACCTATATTTTAGCTGAATTTATTGGATTAATTTTAGCAGCGTATATTCTTAAAATTATCTATAAATAACACAACTTATATATGTAAATTATATTAAAATTTTATTTACATAATTTTTAAATATTATATTCAAGACGAATCCTCTTAAGGTTTTCAAAATAAAATATTTCACTTATAGACTTCTCTACAACTTAGATTACACATTGATGAATCAACTCTTTGATTCTCAAATAAATAAATTTAATCGTAGAATTTTTTACCTTTAACGAATAATTAGTTTCTCAAGTCATTAGACGGAACCGAAAACAATAATATATAGGAGAAAAAATGGATATGACTTTAGTATATACAGTAATAGGGTTTGCCCTTGCTGGATATAGCGTAATCGCTAACGACTCAATTCAAACACTTGGTACCTTTATAGCTTCAAAAAAGAAGTGGTTTAAATGGTACGTGCTAGCTGGATCGGCATCAGCAGTTATGATTTTTGCGTTAGCTTGGGGGTGGTATGCGTATGATGGTGATATTTCTTACGGAAGATTAACTAGAATACCTTATCAAGAAATTCAATGGTATCATGCAGTAGCACCTGCAATACTATTATTATTAACAAGAATTGGGATACCGGTATCAACAACCTTTTTAGTTCTTTCAGCATTTGCTTCAACCGTTGTGCTTGAAAAAATGTTGTTAAAAAGCGTTGTAGGTTATGGATTAGCAGCAATGGTTGCTTATATAGCCTGGATAGCAGTATCAAAGTTTATTAATGAAAAATTTGATGAAGTAGATGACAAATGGAGAAGCTTTTGGAGAAATGCTGTTTGGGTTTCATCGGGTTGGTTATGGTGGGTTTGGTTATCTCACGATGTAGCTAATATTGCTGTATATCTGCCTAGGCAATTAGATTTATCATTACTTTTAATTGTAATGGCCTATTTTACTTCATTACTATTTTATATTTTCTACATTCAAGGTGGACCAATTCAAAAAGTTGTTCTTGAAAAAACGGGAACAAGATATGCAAGATCAGCAACAATTATTAATGTAATTTATGCTGCTGTTTTATTCTACTTTAAAGAGCTCAATGATTTACCTATGTCTACGACATGGGTGTTTGTAGGATTGTTATGTGGTAGAGAACTTGCAATATCAACAATGAATAAAGACTATAAATTTAAGTACGTCTTCCCATTAATTGGTAAAGACTTTCTTAAAATGATTTTTGGTTTAAGTGTTTCAGTAGGTATCGTATTAGCGATCCACTATATAATTATTCCAAATAATTGGTTTTAAATTATCTTTTTGGGCATATTATTTAAATTAATATGCCCAAATTTATAAAATTTTTCGTTTAAAAATTGAATTTTTCCTTAAAATCATTAAAAGTATTTTTTTTATTATGAAAAAAAATCAAAAAAGGTACGGCTTCACAGAAAAAGAATGGAACAACATGAGTCCAATTAGAAAATTGGAGAGAAAACTAGATAGAGTTAATCATATAATGGAACTAATAAGAACTGTTGTCCCTATAATGCTGTTGCTTTTGAATACAATAATTATTCTTAAATTATTCAACTATATTTAAAATAGCTTAATCCCAATTACCCCAATAACTATAAGTACAATCGATATAATTTTTTTAAGATTGATAGTTTCTTTTAAGAAGAAATAACCAATAAATATTGAGAAAAAAATACTCGTTTCTCTTAGAGCTGCAACCAGAGGAATTGGCGCTTTTGTGAAACCCCAAACTACAATTACATAGATAATAAAAGATATAGATCCCCCTACCCAAAATATCATTTTTGCATCCTTAAAAACCTTTGAAAAAATATTCTTATGTTTATTAAGTTTTAAAATGATAGGAAAGACTAAAGCACTAAATAAAAAAGAAAAACTAATATAGGATATTGCTGATGTACTTACTCTTGCTCCGTATCCATCTATTAGAGAATAAAGACCTATAAATGATCCAGTAAGTAACGAGTATTTAATGATCTCAATTTGATTTTGATTTTTAGAACCAAATAATCCAAGAAACATTATTCCAGCACAGATTAATAATATTGAAACTAGAGTTGCTATTTTAAATACAACACCAAGAAATATTATGGAAATCAATGTAGCCAACAAAGGTCCAAAACCTCTAAATATTGGATAAACATTTGTATAATCCCCTACCTTGTAAGAATTTAACATATACCACTGATAACCTTGATGAGCCAATACACTGGCTATTATGTAAGGTAGAGACTCTTTTCCTGGTAAAGGAAAATATAAAATACAAATTAAAGCTAAAGGTATGTGACCTAAAACAATAGCTAGAACTGCTATAGCCTTATCTGGATGATGTTTAACCATCGCATTCCAAATGGCATGCATAATGGTTGCTAATAGAATTACAAAAAAGACTGTAGTGTCCATTAATTATTTATTTTACTCTACCGTAAACGTCTTGGTATCTTACAATGTCAGTTTCTTTTAAAATTGATCCTACTTGAGCTTCAACAATCTTAACTGGTTTTTTTCCAGAATTTTGAACTCTATGAATTGCTTCTAATGGTATAAATATGTGTTCTCCAGGTTTTTTAGTAATAATATCCTTATTAAGCGTTATTCTTGCATTTCCTTGTGTGACCAACCAGTGTTCAGCTCTATGATGATGTTTTTGTAAACTTAATATACCCTTTGGTTTTACATATAATTCTTTAATTAAAAATTCCTTACCCTCGAATAAGTTTGTATATTTACCCCATGGTCGATAATAAATATTTTTTTTCTTAATATATTTGTTTTTATTTTTGTCATACATCTTCAAAATTTCTTTCCAACTACCTAAATCTGACCAAGGTATATCTAGTTTGATAGCATTAATTTGTTTTGTTTTTTCTAAAATTGCATAATCAAAAGATTTTGCTGTAGCTTTTATAAATGAAGCTTTGTTTAAGTAATAAGTATTAGACTTGTATTTTGCTTTTTTAACTGCATTTAAGCAATTTCTATAACTTTTAGGCTGATACTTTTTAAAGTTATTAATAATCGAGTCTTTTCGAAGATAAAACATTCCTGAATTCCAATATCCTTTATTCTTTATAATTTGCTTTGCTTTGGCTTGTTTAGGTTTTTCAATAAATCTAGTTACTTTATTAATATTTCCTTTAATTTTTTTAGTTAAAAAATAACCATAATCACTGGTTGGAGATTTAGGTTTAATGCCAAAAACAAATATATTTTCTTCATTAAGATTTGATTTATTTTTATTTATAGCCTTATTAAAAATACTCATCTTTTCAATCAAATGATCGGCTGTAAAAAACATTAAAGGCTGATTGTCTGGAATATCTTTTATTAAAGCAGTGCTTAATATAGCTGGTGCTGTGTTTCTTTTTGCGGGTTCTACAACAATTTTATATTTGTTTATTTTATTTTTTCTTAAATGCTGTTTAACTTGTTTTAAATATTTCTTATTTGTACTAATTATTGGAGCGTCGTAAATTGAGGCTTTTGTTCTCTCAATTGTTTTATCTAATAATGTCCAATTACCAAAATCAATAAACTGTTTTGCTTGATGATTTTTAGAATTTGGCCAAAGTCGAGTTCCAGCACCACCACATAAAATAACTGGACGAATTTTCATTAAATCTCTGAATAATCCTTAACTTCTTTTTTCTTACCTGGATGTGTTGGTGCTCCTAAATATGCAGGTCCAACGGTTTGCGCATATTTCCATAAAGTACCTGATCCAAAATCTGATTTTCTAGCCTTCCATTTTCTTTTTCTTGCAGCTAATTCTTTTTTAGAAAGTCTTACATTGATAGTTCCTTTTTTAGCATCGATATCAATGATATCTCCTGTATGTAAAAGGCCTATAGGACCCCCTAGAGCGGCCTCAGGGCCCACGTGACCGACACAAAAGCCTCTTGTGGCTCCAGAGAACCTACCATCAGTAATAAGGGCTACTTTCTCCCCCTTTCCTTGTCCGTAAATTGCACTTGTAGTCGATAACATTTCTCTCATGCCTGGACCTCCAACAGGTCCTTCGTATCTAATTATAATTACATCACCATCATTATATTTTCTGCTTTGAACAGCTTTCATTGCACTTTCCTCATTATCAAAGCATCTTGCTTTACCTGTGAATTGTAATTTTTTAAGTCCAGCAACTTTAACAATTGCACCTTCTGGTGCTAAGTTTCCTTTTAAACCAACAACACCTCCTGTTGGTGATAACGGATTTTTATAAGATCTCATTACTTTTTGTTTTGGATTAAATTTAATTCCTTTTAAATTTTCCTTCATTGTTTTTCCTGTAACCGTCATGCAGTCACCATGAATGTATCCACCTTCATATAAAGTTTTTAATAACATTGGAACACCGCCTGCTAACCACATATCTTTTGCAACATATTTTCCACCTGGTTTTAAATCTGCAAGATAAGGTGTTCTTTTAAAAATTTTAGCAACATCCATTAAATCAAATTTAATTCCTGCTTCGTTTGCAATAGCAGGTAAATGTAATCCTGCATTAGTAGATCCACCAGTTGCAGCAACAACTGTTGCAGCGTTTTCTAAAGCTTTTTTAGTTACAATATCTCTTGGTTTAATTCCTTTTTTCAAAAGGTTCATAACGGTTTTACCACTAGCTTTTGCGTATTTATCTCTTTCTTCATATGGAGCTGGTGTGCCTGCTGAATAAGGTAATGCTAATCCAATTGCTTCAGATACACATGCCATAGTATTTGCAGTAAATTGACCTCCACAAGCACCTGCGCTTGGACATGCAACTAATTCTAATTTTCTAAGTTCTGCAGCAGACATTTGACCTGTTGAATGTTTTCCAACCGCCTCAAATACATCTACAACTGTTACATCTTTTCCTTTATATTTGCCTGGAAGGATTGATCCACCATATATAAATACACTTGGTACATTTAATCTTACCATAGACATCATTAGACCTGGTAAGGATTTATCACATCCCGCAATACCAACTAAAGCATCATAACAGTGACCTCTAACAGTAAGTTCAGCAGAATCTGCAATTACTTCTCTTGATATCAATGAAGACTTCATTCCTTCATGACCCATTGCAATACCATCAGTAACTGTAATTGTACAAAATTCTCTTGGAGTTCCACCAGTTGCTCTTACCCCTTTTTTAACTGATTGAGCTTGTCTCATTAACGCAATATTACAAGGAGCTGCTTCATTCCACGTTGAAACCACACCTACAAAGGGTTTTGCTACATCTTTTTCAGTTTCACCCATAGCATAATAAAAAGATCTATGTGGAGCTCTATCTGGTCCTAATGATGTATGCCTGCTTGGAAGTTTCTTTTTATTGAATTTAGCCATTATATACCCTTTATTGTTACTGATATTTTCTCAATATCATTCTTTAAATTATTATAATTATTTTTTTCTTGTTCAACAATCTCTTTTGGAGCACGATCTACAAAACTTTTATTCTCTAATCTTTGAGATATTTTATTCATCTCCTGCTCTAATCTACTTTGTTTATTTGTTAAATTTTCTTTTATTAATTTTAAATCGACATCTTTATCAAAATAAATCTTAAACAAATCACCTGAAACAACCATTGTCGCAGCTGGTTTATCTAAATCTTTATCTAATATGTTGTTAATTCTGCCTAGTTTTTTAAGAATAATTTTATTTGTATTAATAAAGTCTTTTTGATTTTTATTAATATTACTTATTGATAAATCAATAAATGAGCCTGGGCTAACATTTAGCTCATTTTTAAATGATCTTATTTCTGAAATAATATTAATAATATTTTCAACTTGTTCAGTACTGCTATCCTTATTTATTTCACCAGATAACCAATTTTTTAGCATCAAATAATCACTGCCATTGTTATCAAATTTGTTTTTGAGCCAAATTTCTTCTGTAACAAAAGGAATAAAAGGATGTAGCAAAATCAAAATTTGTTTGAATACAAAAGATGATACTTTTTTAACCTCTGCTTTAGCCTTTTCATCTTCAGAAAATAGTATTGTTTTTGATAATTCTAAATACCAATCACAATAAGAATGCCATGCAAATTGATAAGCATTTTTAGCAGCCTCATCAAACCTATAATCTTGAAGGTTTTTTTCTATCTTATTTTTAGTTTCAACAAGTTCTGAATAAATCCATTTGTTAATATTTACATTTAAACTAGGAACTTTATCTATATCTTTAAAATCACACTCATTAGTGATTAAAAAATTATTAGCATTCCACAGTTTATTTAAAAAATTTCTATAACCTTTAACTCTATCCTCTGAAAGCTTAACATCTGTTCCTGGTGAAGCCATTGATAACAAAGTAAATCTAAGTGCATCAGCACTATATTTTTCAATTAAATCTAAAGGATCAATTACATTTCCTTTTGATTTAGACATCTTTTGTCCCTTCTCATCTCTAACCAATGCATGAACATAAATATCTTTAAAAGGTTCTTTATTTAAAAACTCTGTACCAAACATAATCATTCTAGCTACCCAGAAAAATATAATGTCAAAACCTGTAACTAATACTGACGTTGGGTAAAATTTATCGACATATTTATTATCATCCGGCCAACCAAGTGTTGCAAAAGGCCATAAACCAGATGAGAACCAAGTATCTAAAACATCTGGATCACGATTTAATTCAACATCTTTACCATAATGTTTCTTAGCTTGTTGTTTTGCATCATCTTCATTTTCAGCAACAAAAATTTTTTCATCAAGACCATACCATGCAGGTATTTGATGGCCCCACCAAAGCTGTCTTGAAATACACCATGGTTCGATATTATTCATCCATTGAAAATAAGTTTTCGACCAATTCTCAGGAAAGAAATTTGTTTTTTTTGAGTTAACAACTTCTTTTGCTTTAACTGATAATTTACCAGCATCAGCAAACCATTGTTCCGTCAAAAAAGGTTCAATTATAGAATTTGATCTATCTCCATAAGGAACTTTGTTTTTAATATTTTCTTCTTTTACAAAAAAATCTTTTTCTTTAAGTTCTTTTAAAATTTTTTTTCTAGCTTCAAACCTATCAAGGCCGACATAATTTTTTGGAGCATTTTCATTTATCTTGCCTGCTTCTGTAAAAATATTTATTATTTCAAGATTATTTCTTTGACCAACATCATAGTCATTAAAATCATGTGCAGGAGTTATTTTTAATGCTCCTGTTCCTTGCTCAGGATCTGCATAATCATCTTCAATAATTTTTATTTTTCTTCCAACAATAGGAATGGATACTGTTTTTCCAACAAAGGATTTAAACCGTTCATCATTTGGGTTTACAGCAATCGCTGTATCGCCAAGCATTGTTTCGGGTCTTGTTGTTGCTATTGTTATAAATTCATCTGTTTCATTTATAGGATATTTTATGTAATAAATTTTAGAATTTACTTCTCTTTGGTCTACTTCAAGATCTGAAATAGCTGTTTTTAAAACTGTGTCCCAATTGACTAATTTCTTGTCTTTATAGATTAGTCCTTTTTTATAAAGGTCTACAAAAACCTTAATTACTGATTTGGATAAATTCTCATCCATTGTGAAAGCATTTCTTGACCAATCACAAGAACATCCAAGTTTTTTTAATTGATTTATTATTATGTCACCATATTGATCTTTCCACTCCCATACTTTCTCAATAAACTTTTCTCTACCAATTTCATTTTTATCAATTTTTTCTGAAGTTAATTTTTTCTCAACTAAAGCCTGTGTAGCAATACCTGCATGGTCAGTGCCAGGTTGCCATAAAGTTTCAAAATTATTCATTCTATGATAACGAACTAACAAATCTTGAATTGAATTATTTAATGCATGACCCATATGCAAACTTCCAGTTACATTTGGTGGAGGAATTACAATTGAGAATTTTTTTAAATTTTCTTTAGGTTTAAAAAGACCATTTTTCTCCCAATAAGAATAAATTCTATTTTCTACATCAGAATGTATATATTTATCGCTACTCATTGATTTTAAAGTTTATAATTTAATAATCTAAATTAACAATAATCAATTTGGATCGTTATTTAATAGACTAATAGAAAAAATTTATTATAAAAAGGCATCTGTAGCTATTAGCTAAAAATAAGATGGCAACGTGGCGGAATGGTTACGCAGAGGATTGCAAATCCTTGTATCCCGGTTCGATTCCGGGCGTTGCCTCCAAAAAAAATCTTGTTTTAGTTATAAAAAAAAGTAAGTTTGCTTTTTTACATTCCTCGGTAGCTCAGTTGGTAGAGCAGTTGACTGTTAATCAATTGGTCGCAGGTTCGAGTCCTGCCCGAGGAGCCAAAAAAATAATTAACAGTTTAAAAATTAACTTGGGGTCAGATATAAATTAATTTTAAACTGCTTTTGATATTCCTGATCCTGAAATTTGTAAGGATTTATTAAACTTTAATTTTTGATCAGCATTAAGCTCTGAATATAATTTTACCAAAAAATTATAATTAACATTCATGTGACCTTCTTGAGATTTTTCTAGATTTACTAAATATTCTGAAAAATCTTCAAAAAAATAATTAATTGGTACTTTTAAATAATTCGCAAGTTGAAGTAATCTAATTGAACTTACTCCATTAGTACCTTTCTCATATTTTTGTATTTGTTGGAATGTTACATTAATTGCTTTTGCAACTTTAGTCTGTGTCAAACCTAAAGCTAATCTTCTTAGCTTAAGCTTATTGCCTAAGTGTTTATTGAAATTATCTTCCATTAAGACCCCTCTTAATTAAATTTTATAAAGTCTATTCAACCTATTTATTAATGTTACTGCAATAGAAAAATTTATTTTTTTTCGTAAATAATTTGAAATAATCAAAACACTGTCAAGCATTAGTTCAATACAAAATAAACATATTTAGATTGAATTAGTTTAAATTTATTGCATTAAATTTATATATTTTTATAGTATTTGACTTAAAAACAGCTTAGTCCTATCGCTCTTAGGGTTAGCAAAAAACTCTTTAGTTTCAGCTCTTTCAACAATCATTCCTTCGTCCATAAAAATAACCTCATCAGCTACCTCTTTAGCAAATCCCATCTCATGAGTAACAACTATCATTGTCATTCCAGCTTTTGCTAAATTAACCATTGCATCTAACACTTCTTTAATCATTTCTGGGTCTAGAGCTGATGTTGGTTCATCAAACAGCATTATTTTGGGTTCCATGCATAATGCTCTAGCTATTGCACATCGTTGTTGTTGACCACCTGAAAGTTGACCTGGATATTTGTTAGCTTGATCAGCAATTTGTACTTTTTCTAAGTGCTGGAGAGCTAAATCTTCTGCTTCTTTTTTTGGCATTTTTTTTACCCAAATTGGCGCTAGTGTGCAATTATCTAAAATAGAAAGATGAGGAAATAAATTAAATTGTTGAAACACCATCCCAACTTCAGCTCTAATTTTTTCAATGTCTTTAGTGTCCTCCGTTAATTCATTTCCGTCTACTATAATTGAACCTTGTTGATGTTCTTCAAGTCTATTTATACATCTAATTAATGTTGATTTACCTGATCCTGATGGTCCACACACAACAATTTTTTTATTCTTCTCGACTTCTAAATTAATATTTTTTAATACTTGAAAATCACCGAACCACTTATTCATTTCTGTAATCTGAATTATTTTATCTGACATTATCTTTCCGTTTTATATTTTTGTTCTAAATTATAACTATATTTACTCATTGCATAGCAAATAATAAAAAATAGTACTGATGCAAACACATAACCTTCCATTGCAAATCCTAGCCACTCTGGGTTTGTTTTAGCAAGATTTAGCATTCCAACAATTTCCAAAAGTCCAACAACAAATATTAAAGGAGTATCTTTTACAAGCGCTAAAAAGGTATTAGCAATGCCAGGTATTACTAGTTTAAGTGCCTGAGGTAAAATTACTAAAATATGCATTTTCCAATAACCCATTCCTAAAGATTTGGCAGCATCATACTGACCTCTTGGTAATGCTTGCAAACCACCTCTAATAACCTCAGCGACATAAGCAGCTTCAAATAATGAGATTGCAATAATTACTCTTACTAATTTGTCAATAAACATATCCTCAGGTAAAAACATTGGAAACATTACTGAGGACATAAATAATACCGTAATCAATGGAACCCCTCTCCAAAATTCAATCATACCTATTGAAAAATATTTAATTATTGGAAAATCAGATCTTCTGCCCAAAGACAAAAACAAGCCTATAGGAAAACAGAAAATCAAACAAAAAAATGATACTATAAAAGTTAAAGATAAGCCTCCCCATGCGCCTGTCTCAACCCACTCTAATGCTTCTAATTTACCCAGTTCAATAAGCTCTTCATAAAAAAACACATATTTTAATAATATATAGAGTGTTATTGGAACTATAATGAAATAGTACATTTTAAATTTTGATGGAATAAAAAATCCAATTATAATTGAAATTACAGCTGCAATAATTCCATATGAAAAATCAAAAAATATTGGACCACCTGATATGAAAAAGAAAATAAAGAAAAATGCAATCACAGGATAAACAGCTACATAATAAAGTGTCAAATATTTTTTAAATTTTTCAGTAGCAAAGAATCCAATGGTACCAAGAAAAGCTAAAGCTATAAAGGATAAGTTGATACGCCACTGCTCAGCATTTGGATACATTCCATACATAAACCTGTTAAACCAAATTTTAATATAAGTCCAACAAGCGCCACTACCTGTGCAAACATCCTTTGAATCTCCTGCAATGTTTGCATCTATAATAAACCAACTTAATAATGGTGGGAGTGATTTGATAACCACAAATACAATTAATAATGATAAAAAAGCATTAAAATTGTTAGTATTAATATTTTTATTAATTGAGTCTAAAAACTTTAAGCCCGAATAATCAATTCTAATTAAATGAAGTCCTATAAACCCTAAAATTAGTGGTAAAAAGAAACTAATAGATCCAGGTAAAAAGGAAATTATATCTTTATTAAAAAAAGAATTTAAAAAAACTATAAATATACTTAGTGCTACTAAAATTACGCCTGTATATAGATAAGTATTTAAATTATTTTTATCTGGTTGTAAAAAATTTAATTTATTCATTATTTTTCTTTAATAGCTATTTTTTTATTATACCAATTCATAAATATCGAAATTGATATACTCAGAGATAAATAAGTTAACATTGTTATAGAAACAATTTCTATCGCTCTTCCTGTTTGCATTAATGCAGTACCAGCAAATACAAGAACTAAATCAGGATAGGCAATTGCAGCTGCAAGAGATGAATTTTTTGTCAAATTTAAATATTGATTAGTAGTTGGTGGAATTATAATCCTTAGCGCTTGTGGCATCACAACTAATTTTAATACTTGATTTGGAGTTAATCCTATTGAAGCTGCAGCTTCTTTTTGACCCTTACTTACTCCCTGAACACCTGCTCTAACACATTCTGCAATAAATGTTGCTGTGTATAATGATAAGGCTAATGCTAACGATATTAATTCAGGCGGTAATTTAATTCCCCCTTCATAAGTAAAACCAGTTTGAGATAATTGTTTAATTACAGGTACTTCAACTGAAGCATCAACACCACCAAATAAAAAACTCAATAAAGGTAAAATTATTAAAAGCCCTATTGAAATTGACAAAACTGGTGTTTGAATACCTTCGTTCTCCTGTTTTTTTCTCGCATAAATTCTAATGAAAATAATTGAAATTATTGCTGCAATTATTGAATAAATAAAAATATCCAAATTATTCCAAACAAAAGCAGGAACAAAAAAACCTTTTATAGTTAGAAAGAAAACCCCAAACATAGGCTCAGTATCTTGAGGTAATGGTAGTGCTCGTAAAGCAGCAAAATACCAAAAAAATATTTGTAATAATAAGGGAATATTTCTAAAAAATTCTACATAAACTGCAGCAGTTCTTTTAATAAGATAGTTATTTGATAACCTTGCAATTCCAACAACAACTCCAATAATAGTTGCAAATATAATTCCAATAACAGAAACTAAAATAGTATTTAATAATCCTACTAGATAAGCTCTAAAATAAGAATGTGAGCCATCAAATTCAATTAATGAAAATTGTACATCAAACGATGACTCTTGAGATAAAAAACCATAACCAAAAGTAATTCCTCTATTCTCCATATTAACTTGTGCGTTATATGAAAAAAAACCAAATATAAGAATTACAACTAGAAGTGTGAGTAATTGGGGTAATATTTTTTTAATATTCACAATAATTCAAGACTTATAAAAAAAAGGGCTAGAAAAATCTAGCCCTTTTTAAGTTTTATTTAAAGATATAAATTATCTTGCTGGTGGTACATAAAGTATTCCACCTTTAGTCCATAATTCATTTGGACCTCTGTCAGGTAGAATTCCAGTGTCAGCAATATTTCTTTTGTAGCTTTCACCGTAGTTACCAACTTGCTTGATAATTCTTAAACTCCAATCATTATCTAAACCTAAAGCAGCTCCTAATTCACCTTCTGCACCAACTAATCTTTTCACAGCTGGATTATCAGAAGTTTTCATTGAGTCTGCATTAGCAGAAGTAACACCATACTCTTCAGCTTCAATCATAGTGTTAAGAGACCATCTTACGATATCTTCCCATACAGAATCACCTTGTCTAACAACAGGGCCTAAAGGCTCTTTTGAAATAGTTTCAGGTAAAACTATGTGGTCATCTGGAGAACTCAATTTAATTCTTTGAGCAGCTAAACCAGATTTATCAGTTGTATATGTATCACATCTTCCAGCATCATACGCAGCAACAACTTCATCAGCTTTTTCGAAAGTTACTGGCTCATAAGAAATTCCTTTTGAATTAAAGAAGTCTCTCATATTAAGCTCAGTTGTTGTTCCTAAGTTTGTACATGCAGAAATACCGTTTTTGAAATCATTCACAGATGAATATCCAGAATTTTTTCTAACCATAAAACCTTGACCATCGTAGAAGTTTACACCTACGAAAGTAAGTCCGATGTCAGCATCCCTAGAAAGAGTCCAAGTTGTGTTTCTTGATAAGATATCAATCTCATTAGAAGTTAAAGCAGTAAATCTTTCTTTAGCACTTAATGGTGTAAACTTAACTTTGTTTGCATCACCTAATACTGCAGCAGCAACCGCTCTACATACGTCAACGTCAACACCAGTCCAATTTCCTGCAGCATCAGCATTAGAAAATCCTGGAAGACCTTGAGATACTCCACATCTTACAAAACCCTTCTTCTGAGTGTTTTTAAGTGTTTTAGATTTTTTAGCAGCCATAGTTTCTGTTGTAAAAGTAAACAACACTGCAACCATAGCAACTAAAGAAGTTAATTGTTTTAAGTATTTAAACATTATTCTTCCTTTATGTTATTTTTATTTGTTAACAAATAATTCAAAATTACTTTTGAATATTCTTAATTTAAGCATGTAAGAAAATAGTGTTCAAGATAAATTAATTAGTAAAACCTTATTTAGTTTAATTCTAGTCAAGGACAAATATTTAAATAATAGCAATAGAAAATGAAGAAATGGCGCGCCCTGGAGGATTCGAACCTCCGACCCTCGGTTTAGAAAACCGATGCTCTATCCAGCTGAGCTAAGGGCGCAGAATTTAGTGATATATATAATACTAAATTAATTTTTAAAAAGAAATTTTTTAACTATTAACAACAAAGATAAAAGCTCAACTCTTCCGATTATCATAAAAAATATAAGAAAATATTTGGTAAAAAAGTGTAAATTTTGGAAATCGAAGTCGGAAAGACCATATGCTGAAGAATTAACTGTATTCATTAAAGTTAACACAGCTAATTTAAATGAATTTTCAAATTGAATATTGGATAAAGATAAAAACATAGTTAAAAAAATAAGGGAAATAATAAAAATTATAATTGTTAAAAAATATTTATTTATGTCTTTTGTGTCAAAATTAATTTTAGAAAAAGCAAGTTTATTCATAAATACATTCTTGGGCCTACTAAAGGAAAGAATTTGGTTAATAGAATATTTAGTTAAAGAATATATTTTTAAAAATCTTAAACCTGAACTTGTAGAAAAAAATGATCCACCAACAATTACAAGTAAGATATATATAAAGTTTAAATTTGTTTGATCAACTTCTAATGAAATACCTATATTAGAAATACTACTCACCAAAGACAAAAAACTGTATGTGAAATTAGAATCATAACTAAAGAAAACAAAAAATATACTTACAACTACAATAAAATATAAAAATAAATGGATATCTTCATAAAAGAAATTTAAATTTCTATTTCTTAGAAAAATCAAATTATATATAAAAAAAATACTAAAAAAAGAAATCAACATTAAAAATGAAAATATAATTATTTGAAAATCATTTATTAAAATTGATGAAAGTTCATTTGCAGGTAGAAATCCACCTGAGGAAATTATAGTCATTGCTAAATTTAATGAATTAAATGCCCTGATACCAAAAATGTTTAAAATAATAAAAATCGATATAGTTAATCCTGAATATAGTAAAAAAATTTTAATAGATTGCTTTAATACCTCACTAGAGTTAAAGGATAAAAAATTGGTTAAAGATTTTTTTAGACTTTCATCATAAATATCAATTAAAAAAATTATAGAGTATAAAAAATACAATCCACCTATCCATTGTACAGATGATCTCCATAAAATTAATCCTTGATCAATATGCCTAATGTTTTCAAATACAGTAAATCCTGTTGATGTAAAACCAGATACAGTCTCAAATAAAGCATTTGTAAAAGTTAAATTATAAATACTAAGATAAAAAGGTATCGATAAAACTAAAGGCATTAAAACATATCCTAATAATACAGTTAATATTTTTTCAAATATTGTTGGTTTTTTTTCACTAGTTTTTATTTTATAAAAAAGTAATCCAATAACAGCTGATATAATAAAGCTAAAATAATAAGTATTAAGATTTAGATATAAGTTAAAATAATATGAATAAATTATATTTAAAAAGGAAAAGAGAGAAATTAATATAAAAAAAAAACTTAAGTACTTTACTCTAAATAATGACATTTAATTAAATTGAACTAATTCTAAATATATTTTCTACAACAGAAATTGAGTCTTTCTTAGCTAAAAAAACAACCTTATCTTCTTTTTGAAAAACAAAATTTGATCTAGGTATAATAACTTTATTTTCTCTTAATACTGCACCAATTCTTATTTCATCTGGTAAATTTGAATTTTTTAGTTCCTTATTTATAAGCTCTGAGGTTTGAATAATTTCAGCCTCAATAACTTCATATTCACCATCCATAATTGTATAAGCAGTTTCAATTGTACCTTTGTGAACATGTTTTAAAATACTTGATACTGTATTCATTCTAGGATCAATAAGATCGTCTATTTTTAGTGAATTTTGTAATAAAGAATAATTAGGCTTGTTAATTAAAGCCATTGTTCTTTTATCATCAATATTTTTTTCATCTTTTGCAAATTTTTCAACAAGAACACTAACCATTAAATTATCCTCGTCATCATTTGTTAATGCTAAAACTGTTTCAGCTTCCTGTAAATTTGCTTCAACTAGAACTTCTTCATCTAAAGCATCACCATTAATTACTATTGTATTATTTAATTCGTTAGCAAGAAATTCAGCTCTCTCTTTATTTTTCTCAATAATTTTGACTCTTACTGCATCTAAAGTTTCTTCAATATTCTTAGCTAAATTAAAACCTATATTTCCACCACCAACAATTAGAACATTTTTAGATATTTTTTCATCATGACCAAAAGCTTCTAAAGTTTCAGACATTTGAGAAGAATTAATAAGCACATAAATTTTATCATCTTTTTTAATATCATTATTTTTCTTTGGAATTAAAAATTTTTCTTCTCTTATAATTCCAATAATATTTGCATCTAAATTTGGAAATTTTTTAGTTAACTCGTTAAGTTTAATATTAATTAATTTGCAATTTTCATTGATTAAAATTTCTAACAATCTTATTTTATTATCAGCAAAAGGTACACTATCTAATGCACCAGGTGCCTCAAGTTTTCTTTGTATTGATTTAGCAATTTCAATTTCTGGAGAAATGATTACATCTATTGGTAAATTTTCTTTATTGTAAACTCTTGTGAACTTTGGGTTTAGATAGTCCTGAGATCTAATTCTTGCTATTTTTTTTTGTATATTAAATATTGAAAAAGCTATTTGACAAATAAGCATATTAATTTCGTCATTTCTTGTAACAGCAATAATCATATCTGTTTCAGCAGCATTTGCTTTTTCAAGAATTGATGGATATGTACCTTTTCCAACAATAGCTTTTACATCTAAGGCATCATCAATTTTTTGAATATCCTCACTTGAAGGGTCTATTACTGTGATAGAGTGCCCTTGTTCACTTAACTGTTTAGCTATAGTGAATCCTACTCTTCCAGCTCCACAAATGATAATGTTCATTTAATTAAATTCTTTAATACCCAGACCTTTTAATTTTCGATGTAATGCGCTTCTTTCCATTCCAACAAAATTTGCTGTTTTTGAAATATTGCCATTAAATTTTTTTAACTGAATAGTTAAATACTCCTTTTCAAACTTTTCTCTAGCTTCTTTTAATGGCACAGATAGGCTATTTTCGGCCAATTGTTCGTCAAAATTTGTATTTTTTAAAGATTCCTTAATGATATTTGAGATTTTATCTTTTGAATCTGGTTGTAATATTGCAATTCTCTCAATCAAATTTCTTAACTCTCTAACATTTCCATGCCAATTATAATTTAGTATGTAGCTATTATTTTCGTCTATATCTAATTCTTTGATTTTATAATTTTCGGATATTTTTTTCGAAAAATATTTAATTAACAATGGAATATCAGATATTCTTTGGTTTAATGGTTCGATGTTTATTTCAAAAACATTTATTCTATGAAATAAATCCTCCCTAAAATTCCCAATTTCAATTTCTTTTTTTAAGTCTTTACTGGATGAGCAGATTAATCTTACATCCACACTAACATCATTACTTCCATTAACTCTTTTAAATTTTTGATCAGTTAAAACTCTTAATATTTTAGACTGAATATCTAATGGTATTTCTGAAACTTGATCAATTAGAAGTGTTCCTTTATTTGCTTTTTCAAGGGCACCATATGAAATTGATCCATTTTCTTTTTCTTCGCCAAATAATTCTAACTCATATTTGTTAAAATCTAGTAAAGCACCATTTAGTACAATGAACGGATTTTTACTTCTATTTGAAGATTTGTGAATTTTTCTAGCAATTAATTCTTTTCCTGATCCTGAAGGTCCACTAATAAAAACTCTACTTTCTGTAATTGATATTTTTTTAATTTGATCAATTATATTTACTATATTTTTACTATTACCTATTAATTCGTATGATGAAAATAATTTACTTTCATATTCTTTGTTTTGTTTTTTTAAATTGAGGTTTTCAACAGCTCTTTTAACAAAATTAAGTAATCTCTCTTGATCAAATGGTTTTTCTATAAATTCAAATGCACCATGTTGCAATGATTTCACGGCCATTTCAATATTCGCATGTCCGGAAATAATTATAACAGGGGTATCTTTATTTTTAGATTTAATATGAGAAAGAAGTTCAATACCATCATTATCTCCCTTATCCAATTTAACATCAAGAATTGCAACATCAGGTAATTTTTTATCTATTTCTGCAAGTGCTTGGTTATAATTTGCAGCTAATCTAGTTTTATAACCAGCATCTATAATTAATTCATTAATTATATTTCTGATATCAGCATTATCATCTACGATTAAAATTTCTTCACTCATTATTGTTTTAAAAATGTAATATTAATTTTTGCACCATTTTGAATTGGTATAAAATCTATTTTTCCATTATGATCATTAATTATTTTATTAACTATTGATAATCCTAAACCGGTTCCATTTTTCTTGGTTGTGAAATACGGATTAAGTATATCTTTAATATTATTTTTTAATTCACTAAAACCAACACCATTATCTTCTATGATTGCTTTTATGTGGCTATCATCCTCAGTAAGTTCAATAGCAATTTTTTTATTGAAATTGTTGTTGTTTTGAGCTTTTTGATTGATACTTTCTATAGAATTTTTAATCAAATTTAAAAATACTCTACTTATTTGTTCTTTATCACTCTCTAAATTAATTTTATTAAAATCTTTTTTAAAGTTAATATCAATAGAATTGTCTAATTCTTTGAGCAAATTTATATTTTCCTGAATAATGTCTACTAGGTTATTCTCTCTAAATATTGGTTTAGGCATTCTTGCAAAGTCAGAAAATTCATTAACTAATTTTTCGATTTGTTTTATTTGGTTATTTATAACTTTTAAATTATCTTTAAAACTCTCAGTTTCATTTTCATTTAATTTTTTTGAATATTTATTTTTTAATCTATCTATAGTTAATTGAATTGGTGTAAGCGGATTTTTAATTTCATGAGCAAGTTTTCTAGCTAAACTTCCCCAAGCCTCATGTCTTTCATTAATTATTAATTTTTCTTGCTGACTTTTCAGTCTATCTATCATCAAATTGAAATTTTTATTTAAGGTTTCTAAATCTTTATCTGTTTTAACTTCAGGAACTTTTGAATTAAAATTCCCCTCTCCTATTGATGCAGATGCTAAAATCAAATTATTTATGGATCTAAAAAATCTAGATGAAAATCTTATAGCTATAGATATAGATACAAACAATAAAACACTTACAACTATAATATAGATAATTGCGAATGAGATTTTAATTCCAGTACTTTTTTCTTCAACTATATAGTAAAAATTAATAGCTTCTTCAGACTCTGTTAAATATCTTGAAATATCTTTGTCAAGATACTTAACTACATACAAAAATCTATCTTCAAAATTTTGTAATCTCATTATTGCTGCTGAAATATTTTCTGGTGCATTAATAATTTTTAAGGGCCGATCATCATCCAAAACTAAATTTAAAGCTCTATCAACAGGCGGTATATATGGCTGATTATCTTTTAAAGTGGTAAATAATATTTTTTTATTAATATCAATTATGTGAATCTCATCAACATTTCTAATTATTTTTTGTGTATCTAAAAATCTCCTATATTCATTCTGATTATCATTTAAAAATTTTTTACTTTTATTAGTATCAAAAGCTATTAAAACAATATCAGATTGAATTTTGTTTCTAATTTCTTCAACATAATTTCTTGCTAGTTCATAAGAGTTGTTAACAACAGTTGTAACTTTTTTATCAAAATATTTCTCTAAAGCAAAAGAAAATAAAAAGAGTGAAAATATTGAAATTAATACTGATGGAATTAAAGTAAATAAACCAAAGTATGTAATATATTTTTTATTTGATTTTAATCCATCATTATCGATATCATTTTTAATTGCACTCTTAATCTCAATAAAAATAAAAACAAAAAGTGCTACTAAAAGAACAATATTTAGAACTAATAAAATTTGTAAATTTTGATCCGTTAATTCAATAAATCCTTTATCTATAAAAGTTAAAAAGGTTAAAAAACCTATCGATAATGTGATAATAAATAATATTATTAGATATATATTTTTTTTAATAAATTCGTACATTTGAATATAAAAACTACCATATAAATGAATAATTATTTTATAATACTAGCATCAGGACAAAGCAAAAGATTTAATTCAAAAAAACCAAAGCAATTCAATATTTATAAAAACAAGGCTCTTTTTAAACATTCTTTAGAAAAAGCAATGAAATCAAAGCTGTTTAAAAAAATTATATTGGTCGTAAATAATAAAAAAAGTATTAAAGAAAAATTTCCTAATAATGTATCCATTATAAAAGGTGGTAAAGAAAGATCCGATTCTTCTTTAATAGCTTTAAAATATATAAAAAAATTTAAACCTAATAATGTTCTAATTCACGATGCTGCCAGGCCAAACTTCACTATCAAGCTTTTAAAAAATCTAATTAAATCACTCAAAAACAACAAAGCAGTAATACCTTCTATAAATTCAAAAGATTCTATTAAATACAAAATTAAAAACCAACTTTTTAACTTAAATCGAAATAATTCAATTTTAACTCAAACCCCTCAAGCTTTTAAATTTAAAGATTTATATATTCTTTCGAATAAACAAAAAAATAAAATCACTGATGAAGCAACGTTATTTATCGAAAATAATTTAAAAGTTAAATTTATAAAAGGTGAAAACTTAAATAATAAAATTACATTTAAAGAAGATATCAAAACTAACAAAACTTATTTTGGTATTGGTTTTGATATTCATAGATTAATAAGAGGAAAAAAACTTTTTTTAGGTGGTACAAAAATCCCTTATCACTCAGGACTTAAAGGGCATTCGGACGGGGATGTGATTATTCATTCAATAATTGACTCTCTTCTTGGAGCTATGAGAAAAAAAGATATTGGTACTTTTTTTCCTGATAATCAAAAAAAATATAAAAATATTAGATCTCCTAAAATGCTTAAACCTATTGTTGAAATATTAAATAGTAATGACTTTTATATAAATAATTTAGATATAAATTTAATATGTGAACAACCAAAAGTTTCGAAATATCGTGATAAAATAATCAAATCTCTATCTAATTTATTAAATATTGATAAAGGATTAATTAACCTAAAAGGTAAAACGGTAGAAAAACTTGGATTAATTGGAAAGGAAAAAGCAATAGCTTGTGAAGTTATTTGCTCAATAACTGAATGAAAAAAATAAATGTTTTGTTATCTACTTTTTTTGGTTATGGATATTTAACTAAAATTCCTGGCACTATAACCTCTGCTGTAACAGCTGTTTTTATTTATATTGCTTACGAAATTTTAGGGTATACAGATCTTAAGTTTTCAATTATTTTTTTTATACTTTTATTCTTTTACTCATTTTATGCCGTAAAAGATTCAGAATCTGAATTTAAAAATAAAGATCCACGGCAAATAGTAATTGATGAAGTTTTAGGGCAATCCATGCCTTTAATTTTACTATTATATTTAAATCAAACTAATCAAATAAGTATTTCAATTGAAATTTATTATATTTTATCTTTTGTTTTTTTTAGATTTTTTGACATCTTAAAACCTTTTCCAGTAAGTTATTTTGATAAAAATCATAAGAACTATTTTGGAATAATTATGGATGATATAATGGCAGGGTTATATTCCATGTTATTAATATACATAATGAGCTTAAAATTCTAATGAGTATTCAGTTACTTCATAAAAAATTAATTAAAAAAAAATTAACTATATCCGTAGCTGAGTCTTGTACGGGTGGATTATTAGCCCATAGTTTAACTAAATTAGCTAATTCATCAAAATACTTTCAAATGGGTCTGACCACTTACTCTAATCAAGCCAAAATAAAGATATTAAAGGTTAATAAAAAGATTATTAATAAATATGGCGCGGTAAGCCATGAGTGTTGTAAGGCAATGGTTCAAAATTTATCTAAAATTTCAAAGAGTAAAATCAACGTCTCCATAACCGGAATCGCTGGACCAGGCGGCGGATCAAAAGAAAAACCAGTTGGTCTTGTTTATATTGGCATAAAAAAAGGTACAACTTTGCTTATTAAAGAAAATAAATTTAAATCAAGAAACCGTAATTCGATTCAAAAATCAACAGTTCGTACTGTGATTAAGATAATTAATAAAATTATTTAATACTTTCAGCTCTTTTTTGAAACGCGTCTGCTATCTTTTCCAAACCAAATTGAAAAGATTTAGTCATTAAAATATTTAAAAACTTATTTTCGATTTCAAAATCAATATCAAATATAACCTCTGTTTTATAACCTTCGATATTATTTCCTATTTCAAAAAATTTCCAATTATTTTCTAAATGATTTAGTGGTCCACCTAAATTAACAACATGAATGTGATCGGTTTTTTTATTTAATTTAACGGCACTTTTAAATGTGTCCTTAAACGGCCCCTTACCTATTGTAAGATCTGCAATTATATTTATGGTATCGCCTTTATCACTTCTCTCATAAACTTTTGAATTATCGCAGAAAGGAATAAATTCTGGGTATTTTTCAATATCTAAAACAAACTCAATTAGTTTTTCTTTTCTATTATCAATTAATCGCTTAACTAATGCTTTTGGCATTAATTATTTTTTAATCTGTTTTGTTGAAGTTTCGCAAAATCTTCATCTGCATGATATGACGACCTTGTTAAAGGGGATGAAGATACTAGCAAAAATCCTTTAGCTTTTGCTATTGTTTCTAAATCTTCAAATTCTTTTGGTGTGTAATATCGATCTAATGGATAATGTTTAGTTGATGGTTGTAAATATTGACCGATCGTTATGAAATCAACATCTGCAGCTCTTAAATCATCCATGACTTGTAAAATTTCATCTCTTGTCTCCCCTAAACCAACCATTATTCCTGATTTAGTAAAAATATTTTTATTAATTTTTTTTACATTTTTCAAAAGTTCTAAAGATGCAAAATATCTAGATCCAGGTCGAACTTTTAAATAAAGACTAGGGACAGTTTCAATATTATGATTAAAAACATCTGGTTTAGCATCTAAAACTTTTTTATAAGCATCTCCTTTTCTTAAAAAATCAGGTGTAAGAACTTCAATAGTTGTATTTGAGTTAGATTTTCTAGTTTGGTTAATCACTTCAAAAAAATGTTCTGATCCACCATCATCTAAATCATCTCTGTCCACTGAAGTAATCACAACATGTTTTAAATTTAATTTTTTTACCGCTTCTGCAATCTTAACAGGTTCTAGTTGATCTAATTTTCCTGGTACACCAGTTTTAACATCACAAAAAGCACAAGCTCTTGTACAAGTGTCTCCCATAATCATAAAAGTTGCATGTCGCTTACTCCAACATTCAGTAATATTTGGGCAGTTTGCTTCCTGACAAACAGTTACAAGATTATTATTATTTACTATTGTTTTGGTTAAAAAGAATTCCTTACTATTTGTAAGTTTTGATCTAATCCATTCAGGTTTTTTTTTAATTGGATTAATCGGTTTGTTTTCTTTTTCTGGATGTCTACTTTTCATCTTTTTTAATTATATAAATAGTCTCATTTTTTTTACCAAACAAAAATCGCTCTCTAATTAAAGTCTCAATATAATCGAGATCCAAATTAGTACTTAAAAGTGAATTTTTATGATCCATATCTTCTATCTTACTAGTTAGGGTTAATTCTTCTTTTTTCAAGTTAGACAAAAGTTCCTTTTTTTCTATATACGAAAAAAGACCTCTTTCTCCAGATAATAAGTTAAAACCAAAATAAAAAATAAGAAAAACTGATATTAATAAAAAATAATTTCTTTTTATTAATCGAAGCATTAATTGATCTTATTCATCCTCGCTTTTTTTCCAAGTTCTTCTTCAATACGGATTAATTGATTATATTTTGCAACCCTTTCAGATCTAGCCAAGGATCCTGTTTTAATTTGATTTGAATTAGTGCCCACTGCTAAATCAGCAATAAATGTATCCTCACTATCACCTGATCGGTGAGATATAATTGTTTTATATCCAATGATTTGAGCAAATTTAATTACATCTAAGGTTTCTGAAACGGTACCAATTTGATTAAGCTTAATTAAAATAGAATTTGAGGAAATATTTAAGAAACCTTTCTTTAATCTTTCAAGATTTGT
>CACJCG010000002.1 GCA_902591845.1 uncultured Pelagibacteraceae bacterium | reverse complement strand
TGGAACTTTTATCACTTTTAACTAAGTTGTTTTTTAACAACTTTTAAATTTTTTATGGAAGTATTTCTACCGATAGCTCAAGTTTTTGTTAACCCTATCGAGATACTTTTATTAAGTGCAATTGTTGGAGTGCTTTCAGGTTTATTTGGTGTTGGTGGAGGATTTTTGATGACACCTTTTCTAATTTTTTTGGGAATACCTCCTGCATACGCAGTTGCTAATGAAGCAAACAATATTTTAGCCACTTCAGTTTCTGGATCTACCACGCATTATTTGAAAAACACTTTAGATTATAAGATGGGTTCAATGATCGTGATTGGAGGTGTAATTGGAACTTCTTTGGGAATTTACACTTTTACTTATTTTAAAGGTATTGGGAAAATTGATACAGTAATCTCTCTCGCATATATGTATATATTAGCAATAATCGGAACTTTGATGTTGGTTGAAAGTTTAGGAGAAATAGATAAAGCAAAAAGAAACATAGTGGTTAAAAAAAAATTACATGTTCATTATTGGATACATGGTCTTCCATTAAGAATGAGATTTCCAAAGTCAAAATTATATGAGAGTATTTTTACTCCAATATTAATTGGTCTATTAGTTGGTTTTATTGCAGCTATAATGGGAATTGGAGGTGCGTTTATTTTAGTTCCAGCAATGATTTATATAATTAAAATGCCTACTAAATTAGTTCCTGGCACATCTTTATTTGTAACAATTTTTGTAAGTGTGGTTGTTACTTTTCTTCATTCATTTAATTATGGATCTATAGATTTATTACTGGTTCTAATGTTAGTTGTAGGATCAATTATTGGAGTTCAGGTTGGGCAAAAATTAGGTGAAAGAATCGATAGTTCTGGTTTAAGAGCTTTACTAGCAATTTTGTTACTGATAGTAGGTATAGCGATAGCTTACGACACTTTTTTTGCAGAAAAAATTCTAAATGGAACTGCTAAAGGAACTAGTTCAGATTTAAACTTCTTTTCTCAATTTATAATTGATTTTTCTAATGAGATGCCTTTCTTTTACGGATTGTTTACTATTATGTTTGCTATTATTTTAGGTGTTGGAGCAGCATTTATTAGGCGTTTTATTTCAAACTTACGAAAAAAATTATTAGTAAAATCTTAAATAAAAAAATTTATTAGAGTTTCTATATATATTAAACTAATAATTCCAACCGTTACGGCTGCAATTAAACCTACTACAAATGGTTTATACCCCATTGATTTAAGTTCACTTAAGTTTATTGAAATTCCAACAGCTGCCATTGCCATTGTTAAAAATACAGTTGCTATAATTTTTAAATATTCAATAAATTGTGACCAAACATAAGAATTATTACCCTCAATTAAAAAGAATTGATCACCCAAGTTCCTCACAATAATCATTCCAATGAAACCAAGCACAAAATACGGAAAAATATTTATAATTGAGTATTTTTGTTCCTTAAACTCACCCCTATTATATAAGAAAGCAAATAATGGAATTAGGATGACCAGAAAAGTATTTCTAATTAATTTTGTCACTGTTGCTACATCTAAAGTTTCAGGATTATTAAATTGTTGATCATAAATTAAACCTGCAGCAGCGACTTGCGAGGTTTCATGAATTGAAGTACCTAAAAATAACCCAGCTTCTAAAGCATTATTATCAAAATACCATTCTGCAAAATAAGGGTAAATCAGCATGGCAATTACTCCAAATAATGTAATATTAGCTATAGCATAGGCTACCTCTGTTTTTTTTGCATTGATAACAGGAGCTGTTGCAACAATTGCAGTAGCACCACAAACACTAGTACCAATAGCAATTAGATAAGACATTTTAGAAGATATTGGGACTTTTTTTATGAGGAGTTTAATCAATATTAATACACCTAAAACACAAAATATCACTAGAGGTATCGCTACAGAACCAAATTTAATAAGATCAGTAAAACTTAATCTAATACCTAAAAAAATTATTCCTAATTTTAAAATATACTGTTGGGTAAAATCCAAACCAATCATCATACCTGGTCTTGGAGTAAAAGCGTTTCCCATTAATATTCCAAGCAATATTGCAATTAGTACAGTTGAAATTGGGCTTTTCTCAGTTCCAAAAATCTCAATAGCTAATACATTATTAATACCTTGGGAAAATAAACAAAATATAAAAGCTAAAACAACACCTGGAAAAATTGATTTAAGATACTGAAACTTAATAACCACAGAAATTTTTATGCACTTCTGTAGAGTTTAGTCATCACAAATTCTTTGTGACCTAAAGCCTCCGCACAAGTCAATCTTCCGTTAGCTACCCTTAAAGTTGTTTTGATTAGCTCATCTCCAGCTTCAGATAAATTCATTTCTCTTGAAAGAATTTTTGAAACATCACAATCAATGTGTTCACTCATGTTAACCGCTGTTAATGGATTTGCAGTAAGTTTGATAACAGGTTCAATAGGATTTCCAATTATATTTCCTTGTCCTGTTGGGAATAAATGAATATTAAATCCACCAGCAGCTTGCAATGTTACACATTCAGCTGCAGCAGAAGAAGTATCCATAAAATATAATCCTGGTCCTTTTTCTGGTTCTTCGGCTGGAGTTAAAACATCAATAAATTGTCTCGAACCAATTTTTTGAAAATTTCCAAAAGCTTTTTCTTCAATTGTTGTTAAACCTCCGGCGATATTACCAGCAGTGGGTTGGCTTTCAGATAAGTCGTCAGTAGCCTCTTTTAAAATAAAATCATTATAATCATTCCATGTTTTTTTAAATTTTTCTTGCGCTTCAGGAGTTTTACCTCTTTTTTCGCAAACTGTTTCTGCTCCAGTTAATTCAGAAGTTTCTCCAAAACATAAATGAACACCAAGTGGTTCAAGTTTATCCATCAAATTTCCAACTGTAGGATTTGATGCTAGACCAGATGTAGTGTCAGACTCTCCACATTTAACTGAAATCCATAAATCACTAATTGGACATTCTTCTCTTTGTTTCTCAGATGCCCATATAGAAAACTCTTGAGCTTTTTTCGAGGCTTTCATAATAGTTTCTATATCACCAGCGCCTTCAATACTAAATCCCTCAACTGGTTTTCCAGTTTTAGCAACTTCATCTACAATTCTTTTTGTCCATTTCGGTTCAATTCCAATTATAATTGCTGCTGCAACATTAGGATTTTTTGCAGTTCCAATCATAGTTCTGAAGTGTAATTCTAAATCTGCTCCAAATTGCAGTCTTCCGTATGAATGAGGAAGAGCAATTGTTCCTTTAATATTATTAGCAACTGCTTCAGCACACGCATTTGATATATCATCTACTGGAAGAATGATTACGTGATTTCTTGTTCCTGCTCTGCCGTTTTCTCTTTTATAACCTAAAAAGCTCTTTGGGATTTCCATAGTATTACCACTTCTTTGTTTTTACATTGTGAACATGTACATGTTCACCTATTTTGATTGATTTAACAACTTTACCAATATCGTGACCATACTTAATTATTGTGTCACCTTCGTTAAGATCAGTCATAGCTATTTTGTGACCTAAAGGAATTTCATCTGCTGATTGAATGCTAACAGTTTTGTCATTTTCCATTACCCAGCAAGAGCAATCTTGTTTTGGAGTGATTTTCTCAATTACAACTACTCCAACGTTGTCTTTTTCATCATGAATTATAATATCTGTTGCCATATCGTGTCGATTTGTTTGTTTGAATTTTGTAAAATCTTATATATTAATCGCACAAATTAACAAACGAATTTTATAAATACTTAAATTTACAGTTTAGAGAGGTTCTAGTTTTATGACAAAAATGACAACAGAGGAAGCCTTTGTAAAAGTTTTACAAATGCATGGTATTGAACACGCATTCGGAATTATCGGCTCAGCCTTTATGCCGATTTCAGATATTTTTCCAGACGCAGGTATTACTTTTTGGGATGTTGCCCATGAAACTAATGGAGGTTTAATTGCTGATGGGTACACTAGAGCCACTGGTAAAATGTCAATGGTTATTGCTCAGAACGGACCTGGAATCACAGGATTAGTTACACCAATCAAAACAGCTTATTGGAATCATACTCCACTTTTATTAGTTACACCCCAGGCAGCCAACAAAACAATGGGTCAAGGTGGATTCCAAGAAGTAGAACAAATGAACTTATTTAAAGATATGGTTTGCTATCAAGAGGAAGTTAGAGACCCTTCAAGAATGGCCGAAGTGTTGAATAGAGTAATTGAAAAAGCAATTAGAGGTTCCGCTCCAGCACAAATTAATGTTCCAAGAGACTATTGGACACAAGTAATTGACATTGATCTTCCTCCAATTGTAAGGTTAGAAAGACAAGCAGGTGGAGTTGATGCAATTAATAAAGCAGCAGATTTACTATCAAACGCCAAATTTCCAGTTATATTATCAGGTGCAGGTGTAGTAATTGGTGGAGCTATTGAAGAATGTAAAAAACTTGCAGAAAAATTAGATGCACCAGTGTGTTCTGGTTATCAGCATAATGATAGTTTTCCTGGAAGTCATCCACTAGCAGCTGGCCCATTAGGATACAATGGCTCGAAAGCTGGAATGGAATTAATAAAACAAGCTGATGTAGTTTTGGCATTGGGCACAAGATTAAATCCTTTCTCAACTTTACCAGGTTATGGAATGGATTATTGGCCTAAAGATGCTAGTATTATTCAAGTAGATATAAATTCTGATCGAATTGGCCTCACAAAAAAAGTTACAGTTGGTATTTGTGGAGACGCAAAATTAGTTGCACAACAGTTGTTCTCACAACTTTCACCAACAGCTGGAAACACAGACAGACAAAAGAGAAAAGATATTATTCATCAAACAAAATCTGCCTGGTTGCAAAAGTTATCAAGTCTTGATCATGAGGAAGATGATGAAGGTACAGTTTGGAATCAAGAAGCTAGAAAGAGAGATGCAGACAGAATGTCTCCAAGGCAAGCTTGGAGAGCAATTCAAGCCGGAATGCCCGAGGACGTAATTATATCCAGTGATATTGGAAATAATTGCGCAATCGGTAATGCTTATCCAACTTTTGAAAAAGGAAGAAAATATTTAGCACCAGGATTATTTGGACCTTGTGGCTATGGTTTTCCATCAATATTAGGAGCAAAAATTGGATGTCCTAATACGCCAGTGATAGGTTTTGCTGGTGATGGAGCATTTGGTATTAGCATGAATGAAATGAGCTCTTGTGCTAGAAAAGAGTGGCCTGCAATTTCAATGGTTATATTTAGAAATTATCAATGGGGTGCTGAAAAGAGAAACACCACTCTTTGGTTTGATGATAATTTTGTTGGTACAGAACTTGATCCTGAATTGAGTTATGCAAAAGTTGCTAATGCATGCGGATTAAAAGGGGTGACTGTAAGAACAATGGAAGAAACTACAGATGCTATAAAAAAGTCTTGCGAGGATCAAAAAAAGGGAATTACCACGTTTATTGAAGTAATTTTAAATCAAGAGCTTGGTGAACCATTTAGAAGAGATGCAATGAAAAAACCTGTAAGAATTGCTGGTATTAATAAAAAAGACATGAAACCACAAAAATCTTTAAATGGATAATGTTAAAATAAGTTCAAACAGAAGTTTTGGAATAGTTTTTTTTATAGTATTTTTTTTAATATCTTTATATCCCTTAATATATAATCAGGATATTAGATTGTGGTCTTTATCAGTATCTTTGATATTTTTAATTCTAGGAATCTTGAATTCTAAAACTTTAACGCCTTTAAATAAAATTTGGTTTAGGTTTGGAGTTTTTTTAGGTAAATTAATCTCGCCATTAATAATGGGAGTAATATTTTTTTTAGTTGTAACACCTATAGGATTAATTATGAGGGCCTTGGGAAAAGATATTTTAAATTTAAAATATAACAAAAACAAAACTTATTGGATTAAAAAAAGCGGTCCTAAAAGTAAAATGAAAAATCAATTTTAATATGAGTTTTATAAAAGAATTTTGGGAATTTCTAAGAGTTAGAAAAAAATATTGGCTATTACCAATTATAATTGTTCTTGTTATATTTGGAGGGTTAATTGTTTTAACACAAGGTTCAGCTGTAGCACCGTTTATATATACAATTTTTTAAAGTGAGTTCTATTTTAGGTATATCTGCATTTTATCATGATAGTGCAGCTTGTATTTTAAAAGATGGAAAAATATTAGCAGCTGCTCAAGAAGAAAGATTCACAAGAAAAAAACATGATCCAAGTTATCCACATAATGCAATAAATTTCGTTTTAAAATATGCAAATTTAAAATTAAGTGAGGTTGATCATGTAGTATTTTTTGAAAAACCATTTTTAAAATTTGAAAGATTATTAGAAACTTATGTAGCATTTGCACCAAGAGGTTTTGTTTCATTTTCAAGAGCTATGCCTTTATGGATCAAGGAAAAGCTTTTTCAAAAAAATTTTTTATTTAATAAATTAAAAGAGCATGATGAAAATTATAAATCTGATAAAAATATTTTTTTCTCTGATCATCATTTAAGTCATGCTGCAAGCGCATTTTTTCCATCACCTTTTGATGAAGCGGTAGTATTAACAGCGGATGGTGTAGGTGAATGGGCAACAACGACAGTCGCTGTTGGAAATAAGAATAATTTAGAAATCAAAAAAGAAATTCATTTTCCACATTCACTTGGATTGTTATATTCTGCGTTTACATATTATACAGGTTTTAAAGTCAACAGTGGTGAATATAAATTAATGGGCTTAGCTCCTTATGGCAATCCTATTTACGAAGATAAAGTAAAACAATTACTTGATTTAAAAAATGATGGAACTTTTAGACTAGATCAAAAATATTTTAATTATGCAACTGGACTTACAATGATAACTGAAAAATTTAATGATCTATTTGGCAAAAAACCTCGTGATCCAAAAAATGAGAAAATATCTCAATTCCATATGGATATAGCATCTTCTATTCAAAAAGTTACTGAAGAGATTATGATAAATCTAGCAAAATCTATTCGTAATGAATATGGTATTAAAAATTTATGTTTGGCTGGCGGTGTAGCATTAAATTGTGTTGCTAACGGAAAAATTTTGAAAGAACAAATATTTGACAATATTTGGATTCAACCTGCTGCTGGAGATGCAGGCGGTTCTATAGGTGCAGCTTTAGCACTATGGTATATTGATCAAGGAAATAAAAGATTAGTAAACCAAAACGATGATATGAAAGGTTCATATTTAGGAACTGAATTTAATCAAGATGAAATTGAGAAAGAGTTAAATGCTGTTGGAGCTAATTTTGAGACTTTTGAGTATAAAGAATTAATAAGTAAAACTGCTGAATTTTTATCTAATGAAAAAGCAATAGGATGGTTTCAAGGTAGGATGGAATTTGGCCCAAGAGCCTTAGGTAGTAGATCTATTTTAGGAGATCCAAGATCTGACAAAATGCAAAAAAACTTGAATTTAAAAGTAAAATATAGAGAAAGCTTTAGACCCTTCGCTCCCTCGATACTCAGAGAAGATTTATCAGAATGGTTTGATATGGATGTTGATAGTCCTTACATGTTATTAGTATCAAATATAAACTTAAATAAAAAAATTGAAATGACTAATTATCAAAAAAAGCTTTTTGGCATTGACAAACTGAATATTAGGAGATCTGAGATTCCAGCTGTAACTCATGTTGATTACTCAGCCAGGATACAGACAGTCTCAAAAAATACTAATAAACGTTACTATGATTTAATTTTAGAGTTTAAAGAAAAAACTGGTTGTCCTGTTGTTGTAAACACTTCATTTAATGTAAGAGGAGAACCAATTGTAAATTCACCTACAGATGCATTTAATTGTTTTATGGGTACTGAATTAGATTATTTGGTGATAGGAAATTGTGTTCTAGATAAAAAAGAACAGAATCCAAATTTAAAAAAAGACTATACAAAAAAATTCGAATTAGATTAATTTGTGCAAATAAAATTTTTAAAAATTTTCTCAATAATTATTTTATTTATTTCGTTTTTTTTATTAGCATATACATTTTACAGGTCGGAGATTTATTATAATGGTAATAATAGAGAATTTTATTTAATTTATTACATCATATCATTAGTATTTTTAATTTTTTCAATTTTATTTATTTATTTAAGTGAAGTAATAAAAATTTATTTAGCTATAATTTTATGTACTACAGCATTTAGCCTCTACTCTTTTGAAATCTTTCTTTTATTAAAGAAAAATTATGATGTAGCTAATCAATTAAATTATGCAAAATCTAAATTTGAGAAAGAAAATTTAAATAAAAAATTTGATAGTAGAACCCCTTATGAAGCTTATATAGATTTAAAAAAGGATGATCCTGAGTTAGTTATTTCTTTTATGACCAAAACTCACTTTTTTAATGGTAAAAATTTAATTTCTTTCTCTGGGATATCTAATACAAATACTTTGTTTTGTAATGAACTTGGATATTACTCAAATTATAAAAGTGACAGATATGGATTTAACAATCCAGATGATGAGTGGGATAAGCAATTATATGAATATATAGTTTTAGGAGACTCTTCTGTTCATGGAGCATGCGTAAATAGACCTCATGATATTTCATCTGTATTACGAAAAATTACAAATAAAGGTGTATTAAATCTAGGTATTAGAGGATCAGGCCCACTAACTCAGTATGCTATTTTAAAAGAGTATATGCCTACTCAAAAAATTTCTAAGAAAATATTGTGGTTCTTTAGCGCCGATACAGATTTGAATGATTTAATAAATGAAATTAACAGTCAAAGTTTAATTTTGTACTTAAATAACGTTAATTATTTTCAAAACCTAAAACTAAAACAGAGTCAAATCGATGAATCTTTAAGAAAAAATATTCAAATCGAATTAGAAAAAAAATTTGCTAATAATACTAAAAAGAATTTTATATTTTTTAAGCATTTAAAGCTTTTTTTAGTTAGATCACTATTTAAACCAGAACCGAAAATACCCTCAGAATTCGAAAAAGTTTTGAGTATGACACGTGATTTAGCTATTATTAATAACTCAGATTTATATTTTGTCTACATTCCTAATCTTACAAGATATTTTGACATGAAATTTATTAATTATGATGATGAAATTAAAAAAATTGTAACAGATTTAGGTATCCCTTATTTAAATCTTCATGAGGAAGTTTATTCTAAGCAAAAAAATCCTAGAGATTTGTTTCCTCTGGATAGTATTGGTCATCCAAATATTAAAGGTTATGAAATTATTGCCAAGACTATAAATAAAATTTTAAAAAAATAATAAAGATAAGAAAAACATTTTTAATGGAAATTTCTAATGACAAGAATTGCAGCTGGATTAATGATTTAACCAATAGATCTAATATTAAAACTGTTGAAAAAAAAATAAACATCGATTGGTTAATAATTGGTGCTGGTTATACGGGCTTATCTGCTGCTAGGAAATTAGGTCAAATTTATCCAGACCAACAAATAATTTTAGTTGATGCACAACTAGCAGGCGAAGGTGCAAGTGGAAGAAATTCTGGATATTTAGTAGACACAACTCTTAACGATGGATTCGTTTCAAACAAAGAATTAGAAAATTATAAAAAAAAATCTGATATTTATGAGTTAGGAATAAAGGCTATAAAAAAATTTGTTAGAGAATATCAAGTTGATTGTGATTGGAATGAATGTGGAAAATTTTTTGCATCTTCAAAAATATCAGATAAAAAAGTTTTAATCAATTTTTCTAATATACTTTCCCAACTAGGTTATGAACACAATTTATTAAATAGAGATAACTTATTAAAAAGACTAGGTACCAATTTTTATAATATTGCTCTTTATACAAAAGGTGGAATTTTATTACACCCTGGAAAATTAGTTAAATCAATGATCAATGTTTTGCCAAGCAATGTCCAATTATATGAAAACTCAAGCTTGTTAAATTGGACTAAGACTAAAGATTTTATTTCTTGTAATTTTAAAAATGGAAAAATTAATACTAAAAAAATAATTTTTGCAACAAATGGATTTTTAAAATCACTTGGTATTAAACAAAAATATAATTTTCCAATTACTTTAACAGCTAGTATGACAAGACCATTAACAGATAAAGAATATAAGTCCATAGGCGAGCCAAAAGAGTGGGGAGTTTTACCAGTAAGACCAATGGGCGCCACAGTAAGAATGACTAAAAATAGAAGAATTTTAATTAGAAACACTGCTGAGGTTCATAACCCTTTTAAAATGTCTAAGTCAAACTTGGAAAAAAGATCAATTGTTCAAAAAATCGGTATTAAAAAAAGGTTTCCACAATTACCAGAAGATATAATTCAATCCACATGGTCAGGGATAGTATCAAGAACAAGAAACAGTTCTCAAATATTTGAAAAAATTGATCAAAATATATTTGTAGCAGGCTGTTATAATGGTTCTGGTATTGGTGTAGGAACTTTGTTTGGAGAACAAATTGCAATTAAAGCAAGTAATGAAACTTCAGATGAGATTAAAATTATTGAAAAAAGGAATAAACCAACTTGGCTACCTCCAGAACCGTTTCTCAGTCTCGGTATCAAAACAAGGTTAATTTATGAACGTATTAGAGCAAGATCAGAAATTTAAAAATTTTAAATATAGAATTAATTAACAATTTATTATAAAGACCATTTAATAAGTTTGAAGTATGAAAGTTAGTGTAATAATTCCATGTTACAATGAAGAAAATACAATTTCCAAAATTGTAGAAAAAATTAATTTACAAACAGATATAGAAAAGGAAATAATTGTAATTGATGATTTTTCAACCGATGGTACAAGAAAAAAATTAGAGATAAATCTTAAAGATAAAATTGATAAGTTAATTTTAAATAATAAAAATAAGGGTAAAGGATATTCAATAAGAAAAGGTATTGAGTCCTCAAATGGTGAGATTATTATTATTCAAGATGCTGATTTAGAATATGATCCTTCAGATTATAAAAAATTAATAAAACCAATTATAGATGGTTTAGCCGATGTTGTTTATGGTTCTAGATTTATAGGATTAGGAGAAAGAAGAGTTTTATATTTTTGGCATACTATAGGGAATAAGTTTTTAACACTGTTTTCAAATATGCTTTCCAATTTAAACTTAACTGATATGGAAGTATGTTATAAAGCTTTTTTATCGAATAGAATAAAGGACATAAAACTTAAAGAAAATCGTTTTGGATTTGAACCAGAAATTACTGCTAAAATTGCAAAAAAAAATCTAAAAATTTATGAAGTTGGTGTTTCTTATTTTGGAAGAAAATATAGTGAGGGAAAAAAAATAACATGGAAAGATGGTATTAGTGCTCTACGATGTATAATTAAATATAATTTATTTGATTAAAAATTAATTTTATATTTTATTAAAGTCCATAAAGCATGAAAACCATCCATAAATGAAATTTTTTTTCCTGATTTATAATCTCTTCCCTGATAGGAAATTCTTACCTCATAAATATAAAGACCTAAATTAGAAATTTTAGTTGTAACCTCAGGACAAAAACTAAAACCGTCTTCTTCTAATTTTATTTTTTTAAATATTTTTGTGTCAAAAGCTTTATAACATGTATGAGCATCTGTAAGATTTTGAGAATTAATGATATTTGAAATTATCGTAAGAATATGATTTGCAAAAACTCGAATATTCGATGTAAAATTATTTTTAGAATATCTATTTATACCTAACACTCTTGAACCATAAACTATTTTATAATTCTTTTTTTTTAAGATATTGATTATTTTTATATAATCTTTTGGATCGTATTCTAAATCTGCATCTTGAATGAGTGTAAATTTTTCTTTAATTTTTTTTTGAGCCAATCTTATTGCATGACCTTTGCCATAATTATTTTTACAATATATAATTTTATCAATTTTAAATGATTTATTAATTTTTTTTAATTTTTCAGTAGTCCCGTCGTCTGAACCATCATCGACAACTATAATTTGTTTTTTAATATTTTTGATTTTATTTATTTTAGCAATTATTTTATCTATAGTTTTTACTTCATTATAAACTGGTATAATAATGCTTAACATAATAAATTCTATATAACATGCAATTTTTACATGAACATCTTTTAATTTTTTCTCAAATATCTGTTGTGTGTCTAACTCTGACAATAAGCGGATTTTTGTTTAACAATTTTTTTCTAGGTAAAAAAGATACAAAAAATTTTGAAGAAAACGGTCTTTTAGGTTGTATTTTTGTTGGTTTTATAGCTTTATTAATTAATTTTTTTTATCCACTCAATACGTTTATAAATAATATTTTCTTTATATTAATAATATTTTTTGGTTACAAATTAAAATATTTTGATCAAAAAAAATTAAAACTACTAAAGAATATTTTCTTTAGTTCTTTAATCGCATATATTTTTATTATCTACTCAAATGTAAATAGACCTGATGCTTTATTGTATCATTTGCCATATTCAAAAATTATTAATGAAGATAAAATTATAATTGGGCTTACAAATTTACATTCTAGATTTGGACATATTTCAATTTATCAGTATGTCTCTAGCATTTATGTAAATAGTTTTTTTTCGTCAAATGGTGTTCTAATTCCGATAAGTTTAGTTCCATCATTTTTCTTTATTTATTGTTATAAAAAATTCAAAAAGGATTTTAAAAATCAAGATTTAAGATTAGGTTCATTTATAGTTTTTTTATTTTTAATTATTTCAATTTATTCATTCAATAGATATAGCGGTTGGGGAAATGACGCTCAAGCACACATATATTATTATCTGAGTATAATATATTTCATAGACCATGCACATCACCAAAATAATAGAAATTATTTTAATAAGCTAATGTCCACAAGTTTATTTACTTTTTTAATAAAACCATTTTATTTAATCTCAATTTTAATGCCCTTAGCACTTTTTTTATTAAGCAAAGATAAAATACAAATTATTAAATCAAAAATTTTTATTTTTTTAATTTTGTTTTCAATTTTATGGTTTTTAAAAAATTTGTTAATTAGTGGTTGTTTAATTTATCCAATTAATATCTCATGTATGGAAAGTACGTCATGGTATAGCAAAGATAGAACGACTCAGGCAGCAATTGAAGGCGAAGGGTGGGCAAAAGATTGGGGAAATAGAAATAAAGAATATAACTCAATGTATTTTGATGAGTATGTTAGTAATTTTAATTGGGTAAAAACTTGGTCAGAAAATCATTTAAAAGTAGTGATAGAAAAGACCTTACCTGTAATAATATTTTTAATACTTAATCTTGTTATTTTTTATTTTACAAAATGTCTTAAAAAAAATTATCAAACAGAAAAAAGAAACTCTTTGATTTTCTTATTCTTAATAAATCTTTTAGGTTGTGCTGCATGGTTTGCAGAATTTCCTATATATAGAATCGGTAGTTCATATATTTTTACTTTTTTTGTTCTCACAATGTATTTTATTTTATTTAAAAACATAAGTTTAGAAAAAATGATTAAATTAAAATCAATTTTTATACTTATAATTTATCTTGGATTTTTAGGTATTTTTGCAAAAAATTTTAATAGAATTTTAAAAACTGAAAATAAATCAATTTACCCAGTCATGTATGATAAAAATTTTGATGGTAAAGTTATAAAATTTTATAATAAAAAAGGAGAATTTATACATTATAGAAACAAAAAAGGATTATGTGGATATTCTAAATCGCCATGTAGATTTATTGATACAGACATAAATAAAGATGTTATTTTTGGTTATACAATTTTTTACTAACAATTAGAACCTGAGCAAAAAGCTAGATACACTAAGGTCTCGTAAACCGAGAGATTAAATTAAAAAAATTTTACTTATTCTACTTGTTCAATTATAAATATTAGCATAAATACTCATGAAATTCATTAATGCCCTCGTGGTGAAATTGGTAGACACAAAGGACTTAAAAGCCGAGGGATTCACAGACGAGGCAGTCCATATTAGTCCAAGGTAGTCTTAATATCCTATAAAATCTTTTAATTTTAATTCAGATTTCAATTATGTTTAAAAAATATGGTTTAATTAATTTTTAAAAATCAGCACAAGACCAGCACATATAGAGATAAAAAATTAAAGACTCATTATTAATTTTAAAGTATCGTGCATTTTTATGAAAATAATATTGTCATTTTTAGTATTTCTAATTTTTTCTGGTTGTTACAATACAACTCAACCAATGAAGACTATTAATACTACCATGCCTAAAGGAGAGTTTGTTAAAATATCAAAAAAAGAGTCTAAAAGTACATTTGCTCTAGCTAAATTAATAGCTGACATTGATAGAGGCGAAACAATATTTACATTTCCAGCCAAGGCTACAACTAAAGGGTATCTTTGTAATTATTCAATAATGGATGGTGATGTAACTTATTCAGGAGGCAAGAAGTATCTTGGTGACTGGTCAACAGAACTTGGGGATATTTTTTATGAGGAACTTACTAGATTAGGGTATAATATAGCAGGTGACCCTAAGGATTTATTCAATGCAAATGCAAGTGTATCTTCTGCTGAATATTTAATAGCCGGAAGAGTTATTAAAATGACAGGTAACTTTTGCTCAGATCACGATTTTTGGTACGCTTTGCCAACAAATAAATATAGTGGTGAAATGTCAGTTACAGTGGAGTGGTCAGTTTTAAATACGCTAACAAAAAATATTGTACTAAATGAAACTATCACTGGTTATTATAAGTTAGAAAAACCTGAAAAAGAGGGAATCACAACTGTTTTCGAAAATGCTTTTGCAATCTCCAGTGAAAACTTCGCAAAATCTATTAAATTAAGAAATCTAGCAGTAGGAAAAAAGATTGTTGCCACTAATGATAATAATTCAAAAGAAAATATTAAAATTACCCAAGGTAAATCTCAAAAAGAATTTGATATAAACAATTTGAGATCAAATATTGTAACCATAAGAATTGGTCAAGGACATGGTTCTGGTTTTTTTATTGGTAATAATGGATACCTATTAACAAATGCTCACGTTGTAGGAGATTCAAACAGTGTTCAAATAATAACATCCTCTGGTATGGAGATAGAAGGTCAAGTTATCAGAAAAAGTAAATCAAGAGATGTAGCTCTTATAAAAGTTCCTCTTAAAATAACAAATTCACTTTATTTAAAATTTCAAATTCCAGATATTGCATCAGATGTATATGCTGCTGGCACACCCATTGACGAAGCACTTAAAACAACAGTTACCAAAGGAATTATTAGCAACATCAGAGTTGACAAAACATCAGGTTTAAAATTTATTCAAGCAGACGCATCCATTTCACCAGGAAATAGTGGAGGTCCTTTATTTGACAAGTCTGGAAATGTGATTGGTATTTCTGTTGCTAAATATAATACAAATAGTGCAGAAGGACTTGGATTGTTTATTCCTCTTCAGGATGCTTTTAATTCTATTAAATTACAGATTGAATAAATTTTGTTAAACTAGAGCCAGACTAGAGCCTAGAGAGATAATATAATAAGTTTCAATTATGAAAAATCTTTTAACTACTTTTATTTTATATTTTATAATTTGTGGGAATGGATATGCCTTTAAAGATATTAAAATTTTAGAGAAAATTGATTTAACAGTTCATGCGGATATAAAAGATGTTTTAAATTCAATAAAAGATTATAATAAAAATGCTGTTTGTGAGGTTAGTATAGTTAAAGAAGGCGATGTTATACCTACAACAGCAAGATTTTCAGTTAATGATAATTTATATAAATTATACGATTTTTTTAACAAGTATAAAAAACCAATAAGTTTTTATTGTCCAAAATTTAACTATAAATTTAATAATAAATTTAATAATCCTGATGTATTAGGAAAAGAGATTTCTTTAAGATTTTCAATTTGTAAAAACAAAGTAACAAAGGTTGATACAATGTCTTTTTTAAGCACATCAATTTATGGAACAGAACCTGTGATTTTAAAAAAATGGATTTCATTATTTAGAAATTATTCACCAAAAAAACCAAAAAAAGAAGTTAAAGAAGATAGAAATAGGAATATTTGGGTTGATACTATCTTTGAAGATAATAAAAGTGAAATTCTTTATTCTATAATTCAAGTAATCGAAAAAAATGGTTTAGCATATTATGATGTTAGTATTACTGATCTAAAAAAATATTCTAGGTGTTATTTATAATTTATGAAAAAAATTTTATCCATCTTAGCTTTGGGGTTTGTATGTTTCTCAATTTCATTTGCTAATGCTAAAAATAATATTTTAATTCTAGAATGTACTCATCAGGATGAAAAAAAAACTTTTTATAATTTGAATTTGGAAACTTCATTTATAATTTCACAAAATGGTGATGAGAATCAATTTTATTACGACGATAATAATATTTATATACTTGGATCTACTGACTCAATAGACGGCATTTCCAAGGTTAATAGAAGATTAATTAACAGGTATACAGGTGAAGGTATTATGGATCTTTATAGATTAAATGATCAGGAAAAAAATCTATGGCATAAAAAAATGTCAGAAAAAATGATTAAAGAAACATCTCTGATATCTGGTTCAGAGCATTATAACAAAGATGTAGCAAATAGAAAAAACTATATGTGGTATTATTGGTATAAATCTTTAGATCAATTTAAAATCGCTAAAAGTATTAAATTCAATTGTGATAAAATAAAAGAAAAAAAATTCTAAAATAAATATGAAAAAGTCGATAATTTTAATTATACTTATAATTTATTATACACCAGTTAAAGCTGTAGAAAACTGGGAGATTGAAAAAATATTAAATAACAAATTCATATCTGTTTCAACCCATGGAACTATTACACACGGAGATAAATATCGTTTATTAATCAGCACACAAGGAAAATGTGATGTTGTTGAGGATACATTCACTTTTTATACTATGGCTAAACACCCAGAGATTTTAAATATCGTTAATAAAAAAATTGGATTAGAGGCTTTTGGAAATAAAATGCTAGCTGATGTAAAAAGTTCAAGTAAATTTTTAGGTGGTCATATGATTTGGATAACAAATGGCCTATATAAAATTGATGATCACATAAAGTTTTTACAAGATAAAGATGAGCTAAATGTTAAATTAATCATGGTTTTTAAAAATTTGGAAAAGAAAACCTTTTGGAAGGCTGAAGAAATGTTTGATATTGATTTTAATATTTGGAACTTAAAAAATGTAACAGAGGCTCTCAAAGAAGGTCAAAAATTATGTTTAAAAAATTAGCTATAGGATTTTATAGGATAACTAGAGCATGACTAGAGCATGGGGACATAAATTAAAAAAATTTTACTTATTAGACTTGTTCAATTATAAATATTAGCATAAATACTCATGAAATTCATTAATGCCCTCGTGGTGAAATTGGTAGACACAAAGGACTTAAAATCCTTGCCGCTTGCGGAGTGCCAGTTCGAGTCTGGCCGAGGGCACCATTAAGTGAGTAAACTTCAAATAATCTCTGATAAAAATAAAAAATCGTTAAAGATCAAAAATTTACTATTTAAAAAAATAAAATCTAACAACTTTAAAAGAGAAAATCTTATTATTGTAATTGGTGGTGATGGTTTTATGCTTCAAACACTCAAAAAAAATAAAAATTCTAAAAAACAATTTTATGGGATTAATTCAGGAAATTATGGTTTTCTTATGAATAAATTTTCCTCAAAAGATATTATTAAAAATTTATTTAAGACAAATATGGTTTCAATTTCACCTTTGGAAATGATTGTTAAGAATAAAAATAATCAAATTAAAAGATCTATTGCAATTAATGAAGTTTCTGTACTAAGACAAAGTAGACAAGCTGCTTCATTATCAATCAAACAAGGATCAAGAAAAATAATAAATAAATTAGTTTCTGACGGTGTATTAGTTTCAACACCTGCTGGAAGTACAGCTTACAACTTGTCTGTTCATGGTCCTATCTTGAGCCTTCATTCAAAAAAATTATCAATATCTCCAATTAGTGCTTTTAGACCAAGAAGATGGAAAGGTAAAATTGTTAATGACAAATCCAAAATCCTCATTACAAATTTAAATCCATCTAAGCGACCAATAAGTGCAGTTGCAGATAATTTGGAAGTAAGAAATGCTAAATCTATAATAGTTAAAATAAATAATAAAATTAAATTCAATCTTCTTTATGACAAAAATAGAAGTTTGCAAAAAAAGATTAAAATTGAACAAATTAGAAAAGAAATTAACTAGATTAAGTAAACCTAAATTTTAAATTCCCCAGAAAAAAATCAAATGTTTTAACAAAATCAATCTAATACTGACATGGGATCTAGTCGAGTTTGAAACCAATTAACTCTAAAATCCAAATGTGGTCCCGTTGATCTACCAGTTGATCCCACAGTTCCAATTATATCTCCTTGATTTATTTGATCACCAACTGAAACTAATACATTTTCCAAATGAGAATATATAGTTGATATACCATGACCATGATCCATTATAATTGTTCCACCTGTATAATATAAATCATCCTCAGCCATAGTAACCACACCTGAACCTGATGAATTAATAATAGTTCCTTGTTTAGCTGCAATATCTATTCCATAGTGTGGCCATTTTGGTTTACCATTTAAAATTCTTTGACTACCATAAACACCACTGATTATACCCTCAACAGGCATTATAAATTTTTCTTTAAAAAATTGTAGATCAGAATTTATTGCTCTTGCTTCTCCAATTGCATTATTTTCTTTTTTAATTCTTGTATAAACAGATTCAGGAGGGGTGACTTTACTCTCTGCCAGACCATCAATTCTTTGTATATTATATTTTCTCTTTAAAACTTTTTTTGTAGTTAATGATTTTTTTCCATTAATAATTTTTGTAAATGTTAGGTCATATTTTTGATCTCGATCTATACCAAAGACAAAAAAACCATCTTTTGAAACTTTTACCTCTTTTTTTCCGATCAAGATTTTAGCATTTGGGTCAGTTTTGCCTAATATAAAATGACCTTGTAAAAATTTACCTTGAAATTCAATCGCATTAACTGGTGAGATGAGAATTATAAAAAATAGAAAAAATCTATAAATTATTGAGCTGTCCATCCGCCGTCTATAATTATTGATGTTCCTGTAATCATTGAAGAAGCTGATGAGGCTAAAAAGCATACTGTTGTAGCAACATCACTTTCGGTAGCTGCTTTTCCAATTGGAATATTTCCAAGCGCTAATTTTTTAAATTTTTTGTTTTTAAAAAAATTTTTAACCATAGGTGTCTCAACAAAAGTAGGTGCTACAGTATTAACTCTTATATTTTTTTTTGCCAACTCTACCCCCATTCCTTTTGTTAGTCCTTCAATTCCAAATTTAGTCATATTGTATACGTTTCTACCACGCATACCAACATGACCAAGTTGTGATGACATATTTATAATTGATCCAGGTCTTTTTTTATTTTTAAGCATCTTTTTTACAACAAGTTGCGCTACGTTAAATGCTGCTTTAAGATTTAAATCTACAAGGTAATTCATACTTTTTTGTTTAATTTTCTCAAATGGTTCAGGAATATTAGTTCCCGCATTATTAACCAAAACATCAATAATTTTAATTTTATTTAATTTTTGTTTTAAATCTTCATAATTCATTACATCACAAGAAATCTTAATAATCTTTCCTTTAACTTTTTTAATATCTTTTTCTAATTTTTTTAGATCTGAAGGAGTTCTACTTAAGGCTATAACTGTTGCACCCGCTTCAGCTAATGCAATTGAACATGCTCTTCCTAATCCTTTACCTGCACCAGTAACTAAAGCATATTTATTTCTAAGATTTATTTTTTGAAGGTACATTAAAAGAATAATATTTTAATATCTGTGTAAATCAACTCAACAGCCACAATTAATATAGCTAATAATCCAAGCCAGGCTATCCATCTATATTTTTTTATCCACCCAGATATTAATGTTGCTGCCGTTGCCATTAAAACAATTGATAAAACTAATCCAAAAACAAGCAGTCCATAATGATGACCTGCTGCACCAGCAACACCCAATACATTATCTAAACTCATTGTAAAATCAGCTAGTAAAACTGTCCAAATAGCCTTTAAAAAACTAGAGCTATCTACTTTAATATTTTCCTCATTTTCCGAACCCTTGATTACATCTACATAAAGTTTGTAAACAATATAAAGGAGCAACAATCCTCCAATTAATCTTAAACCTGTAATTTGCAAAAGATATGCAGTAAGTAGGGTTAGGATTATTCTTAAAATTACAGCACCACCAATTCCCCAAAAAATAATTTTTTTTCTTTGTTCAACTGGAAATTTGGATGCAACCATTCCAATTATAATTGCATTGTCTCCAGCTAAAACTAAATCAATTAAAATAATTTGAGTTAATATTGCTATTTGCTCTGGTGTAAAAAATTCTGCAAACATTATTGCTTTAGTATCATGTCCGCACCTTTTTCTGCAATCATTATTGTTGGAGCATTTGTATTTCCTGAAGTTATATAAGGCATCACTGATGCATCAATCACTCTTAAGTTTTTAATCCCATGAACTTTTAATTGATCGGACACTACGGCATTTTCATCTTTACCCATTCTACATGTGCTGACAGGATGAAAAATTGTATTTGCATATTTTCCAGCTTCAACAGCCAACTGTTCAATATCGGTAATACTTACACCTGGCCTTAATTCCTCTGGTTCATAATTTTTATAGGCCTTAGATTCCATAACTATTTTTCTGACTATTTTAATAGACTTCCCAGCTATTTCTCTATCTTCATCTGTAGATAAATAATTCATTCTAATTTTTGGAGGAATTCGTGTGTCAGAAGATTTTAGTTCTATAGATCCTCTGCTAGTAGGTCTTACATTGGTAATGGTTGGTGTAAAAGCTGGGAATTTATGTAAAGATGATTTTCCTAAAAGGTCAGTACTAGCAGGTGAAACATGAAATTGTAAGTTTGGAGTTTCTAAATGAGAATCACTCTTCACGAAACCACACAAATAACTTGCACCAACAGTAAGTGGACCTGTTCGAGTTAAGAAAAATTTTAAACCAGTAAATATTTTTTTAGTAAAACTATAATAAATATCATTTAATGTTTCTAAATTTTTTATCTTATATACTGGTCTCAACATCAGATGGTCTGTTAGATTTTGACCTATGCTTTTATGATCCATTAAAACCTCAATACCATTATCCTTCAATAATTTAGCAGGGCCCAAACCTGAAGCTTGAAGAATATGTGGGGATCCAATAGTACCAGCACTTAAAATTATTTCACCATTAGCTTCAACAGTATTTAATTTATCACCAATCCAAAAATTAACTTTTTTGGCAATTTTATTTTCAAATTTAATATTTTTGATGTGAGCTTTAGTTATAATCTTTAAATTACTTCTATTTTTTACTGGATTTAAATATCCAACTGCTGTGCTACATCTAAAACCATTTTTAACTGTTAAAGGAAAATACCCCATTCCCTCATTATCACCGTTGTTAAAATCATCAGTTTTTTTATATCCAAATTCTTCTGCAGCTTCTAAAAATAAATCTAAAACTTTAAAAGTAGATCTAATTTTTTCAACTTTTAAAGGCCCACCAGACCCATGAAATTCATTCTTTCCAAATTGGAAATCTTCAGATTTTTTAAAATAGGGTAGCACATCATCCCATGACCATCCAACATTTCCTAATTGTCTCCAATAATTATAATCATTTGATTGGCCTCGAATATAAAGCATTCCATTTATAGATGAGCTTCCTCCGAGAGTTTTTCCTCTAGGGTAAGTCATCTTTCTATTGTCACAGAAAGGCTCTTCCTCTGTATTAAAACACCAATCTGTCTCAGGATTATGCATTGTTTTAAAATACCCTCCAGGAATATGTATCCATGGATTAGTATCTTTACCACCTGCCTCTAAAAGTAAGACTTTATTTTTGGGATTAGATGAAATTCTGTTAGCAAGAACACATCCTGCAGATCCAGCACCAATTATAATATAATCAAAGTTTTCCATTTCTTAGAACTCTTATAAATTAAAATTTTTTATTTGTAACATTTCTGTACACAAAAAAATTAAAATAATCCAATATTAACACTTGTTTTAGATTTCATTATTTGACAAGCTTTCATTTTTAAAAATATATAGAGAGGGAAAAACGATATGAAAAAAATCATTTCAATGTTATTTGCAGTTGCGATGGTATTTGGATTTATTTCAAATGCTAATGCTGCAAAAACACTAAAATGTCAGACAGTTCTTAACACTAAAGCTGATGAAGTTAAAATGTTAAAAGACTTTACTGACACGGTTACAACTTTGACAGGTGGATCTCTTAAGTTTGAAATAATGCCTGCAGGCGCTGTTGTTGGGGTAAAAGAAACTTTAGATGCTGTTGATAAAGGACTTATCGATTGTGGATTTGCTTGGACACACTATTGGTCAGGTGATCACCCTGCCGCTATGTTATTTGGTTCGCCAGTAGCTGGTGGTGGTGTTGGTATTGACAACATCGCATTCTTATCATGGTTTCAATATGGTGGAGGAAAAGAGCTATATGACAGACTATGGAAAGAAATGGGAAGAGATATTAAAGGATTTATGATTCAACCAGTCGGACCAGAAGCTTTAGGTTGGTTTCCAAAACCAATTAAAGATATGGCTGACTTTAGAAAATATAAGTTTAGAACTCCTCCAGGAATTCCAGGACAAACTTATAAAGACATCGGTATAGCATCTGTTGCAATGGGTGGTGGAGATATTCTACCAGCTTTAGAAGCGGGAACTATTGATGCTGCTGAATGGTGTTGTCCAAAACCAGACTTAACGTTTGGTTTCCAAAAAGTATTAAAGCACTATTACCTACAAGGTTTACACCAAGTAGTCGTAAATGCTGACTTTTACATTACTGGAAAAACATATAATGCTATGAGCGATCATGAGAAGAAGTCTCTAGAAGTTGCTGCAAATGCATCTCTAGCGAAATCTCTAAGTTACAGAATCTATGAAAACGGAAAAGCTTTAAAAGAGCTTACGGAAGTTCATGGTGTAAAATTAGAGGATACTCCTTCTGATTACTTCACTGAATACATGGCAGCTGCTAAAAAAAGTTTAGAAACAAACGCAGCTAAAAATGCATTCTTTGCAGAAGTTTGGGACTCTATGAAAGAATTTGCTGATATCGCAGTTCCTTTCTGGAGTGGTGCTCAAATGTCTAATGCGAAGCTAGGAATGGCTCACGCAGCAACATTAAAGTAATCATTAAATAATCTTTATGTTAGAGCGGACTATAAAGTCCGCTCTAATTTTTTTTTATAAAATTTTATGGCAGACGAACCAGGTAAATTAGATATATCCGATGAAATGATTGCCGAAAGGCGAGGTGGCTCAGGAAAAATGCCAAGCGATATGCCTTCATGGATGGCAAGTTCAATTGTAAATATTGATAAATTTAGCAAATGGGTTGGCAACGTAGTTTGTTGGATATTAATGCCATTAATTCTTGCAATGACTTACGAGGTCTTTGCTAGAAAATTATTTCATTCCCCAACAATTTGGGCTTACGATATAAGTCGATTTTTATATGGTGCACTTTTTATGCTAGGTGCTGGGTATGCACTTTCAAAAGGAGTTCACATTAGAGCAGATTTTTTATACAGAAATTTTAAAACTAAGAATCAAGGTATTATCGATTTTTGGTTATATATTTTATTTTATTTTCCTGGCTTAGTGGTGTTTCTTTATATGACGGTTGGTTATGTAGGTGAATCAATTCAAAGAGGTGAAAGAGGAATGGATACAACTTGGATGCCATATATGTGGCCAATTAAAACCTGTTTATTGATAGGAATAGTGTTTTTACTTATTCAAGGGATTTCAGAATTACTTAAAAGTTATTGGGCCGCAACAAGAGGAAAATGGCCTGGGGATGATAAATGATAGCAGAATTAATTGATCCAGCCATTTTAGGATTTATTTTAGTTGGTGTAATGCTTTTTGCAATATTTGTAGGATTTCCTATTTCATTTACTTTGATATTCTTAGGCTTTGTTTTTGGATACTTGGGATTTGGGAAATTAGTCTTTTATTTAATGACACTCCAGTTCTCGATGGTTATGACTGAACAAACTCTCGCCGCTGTCCCGCTCTTTGTCTTTATGGGGATTATGATGGAACAAGCAGGATTAATGGAAAGATTGTTTTCTTCATTCCAAATGATGTTAGCTAAAGTAAGAGGTTCTTTGTATTATGCAGTTTTATTTGTTTCAGTTATTTTTGCTGCAGCAACAGGAATTGTTGGTGCATCAGTTACTATTCTTGGAATTATGGCTGCAAAATCAATGAATAGGTCGGGCTATGATGTAAGACTTGCGGCAGGTACAATTACTGCCGGAGGAACTTTAGGAATTTTAATACCTCCAAGTATTATGCTTGTTGTAATGGGTCCAATAATGGAGATACCTGTAATTGATTTATTTGCTGCTGCAATTATTCCAGGAATTCTTTTAGCAGGTTTATACGCGGGTTACACAACAATTAGATGTATGATTAATCCCAAGTTAGGACCTGTAATTCCTGAAGAAATGAGATCAGCAAGCATGAAAGATGTTTGGATTGAGTTCTTTTTAGGTTTAGTTCCTCCTGCAGCTCTAGTTTTTGCAGCATTGGGGAGTATTTTATTTGGTTTTGCAACCCCGACAGAAGCAGCTGGTTGTGGTGCAATGGGAGCATTATTACTTTCATTAGCATATAAAAAATTAACTTTATCAAAACTTCAAGAAGCACTTGTTAAAACTTTAGAAATTACAGCTTTAATTATGGTTTTAGTTGCTGCTTCAAACTTTTTTGGTGCTGTCTTTGCGAGATTAGGAACACCTACTTTGTTAACAGAATTTTTATTAGGTTTAGAGATGAACAAATATTTCATTCTAGCAATTGTAATGGTAGCAATATTTTTGCTAGGCTGGCCATTAGAGTGGGTTCCAATTGTGATGATCATTGTACCAATAATTTTACCTTTGGTTGAAGCATTAGGTTTCAATTTAACTTGGTTTGCAATTCTGGTTGCTGTCAATCTCCAGACCGCCTGGCTGTCTCCACCCGTAGCATTATCAGCATATTTTTTAAAAGGTGTAGTTCCAGAGTGGGATTTAAAAGATATTTATTACGGAATGATGCAGTTTATGGTTCTACAAGTAATAGGTTTAATTTTAATAATTATATTTCCTCAGATTGCCCTATGGTTACCAACTCTCTTATATGGACAGTAGAATTTATTAGTTTAAAATAAAATTAGTGAATCAGCCAAAAGTAAAATATTCTCTTTCTAATTGGGACTTAGTAACAGTTAATCCAAATTATAAAACTTGGAATTGGAAAGATTTATTTTGTTTTTGGGGCGCTAATGTACAAAGTGTAATTGGTTTCTCTTTAATATCCTCACTCTACTTAATGTATAGTTTAAATGTATTTGTAGTTTTTTTTGGAATCATATTAGGATCTTTTTTTGTTTATTTGTTTTCTAATATTATTGGAAAGCCTTCTCAAAAATTTGGTTTACCATTTGCTGTATTGTTAAGATCTTCATTAGGATTTAATGGTGCTAAATTTTTTGGATTAATTAGAAGTTTAGTTGGGATTTTTTTATTTGGAATTCAAACTTACTTTTTATCAAAAATATTAGTTTATTTAATTAGAATAGTAATTTTTTCTATAGATAATTCTTTATTACAGCAGGAAATATTTATTTTTTATTATTTTGGCATGAATATTATTGATTGGTTTGCAATAGTAATAACAATTATTTTACAGACTTTGTTTTTTACTGTTGGAATGCAGTACAATAAGAAAATAATAAATTTTTCAGCGATGGCAGTCTATGCCAGTATGATTATTTTTTTCTTTGTTGTTTTATTAAGTGATGTAAAAATAACTACCGAAGCTTTCTCAAGTATATTTAATCTTAATAATTTTTTAGATATAAATAATTTAGCTCCTTTAATTACAGTTGCTGGAACGATATTTGCCTATTTTTCAATTTTAATAATTAGTTTTGGTGATTTTTCTAGGTATGTAAAAAATGAGCAAGAATTAAAAAAAGGAAACTTAAGTTTAATTTTGAATTTAATTATTTTTTCTTTTTTTTCAGTATTCATAGTCATAGGTTCTGATGTTTTTCTTAATCAAAAATTTTCGGATATTGACAGAATTTTTACGAATCCAACAGATATAGTCGGCAAATTTGATAACATACAAATAACAATAGTAGTTCTATTTTTTATTATTATTGCTTCAGCATCTACAAATTTAGTTGCTAATTTCATCCCATCTCAATACTCTCTAATAAATTTTGCTCCTTCAATATTAAGCTTAAAAAGTGCTGGTTATTTAATCGCTTTTTTTGGTCTGTTAATTGCAATATTCTGGCTAACTATATTGAGCCAAATAGGAATTTTATCCTTTGTTGATACCTTTGGTGCTTTTTTTGGACCTTTATTTGGAGTGATGGCAGCTGATTTTTATTTAATTAAAAATCAAGAATTAAGTAATAAAGATCTATATTCTATAGACAAAGAGAGTGCTTATTATTATTCAGGTGGTTGGCATATAAAAGGTATTTATTCTTTAATATTAGGATTTATTTTTTCAGCTTCTACAATTTGGAATACTAATTTAATGTTTTTACAATCTTATGCTTGGATAATAGGTGCATTTGTTGCCTGGATAACATACTACTTGTTAGCAAAAAAATAATTTTAATGCACACATTTGATTTTAAAAATAGAACAGCTGTAGTTACTGGTGGAGCTCAAGGGTTTGGTTTGGATGTTGCAAAAAAATTTTTAGAGTCTGGTGCTAAAGTATTTATATGGGATATCGATGAAAAGCTACTTAAATCAGCAGTTGATGATGTTAAAAACCCTAATTTATTTTATAGTGTTGTTGATATTTCAAATTATCAAGATGTAGAGAAAAAAGTTGCAGATATAACCTCAAAAACAAATATTGATATTTTAATAAATAATGCTGGCATAACAGGTCCTACAGGTCCTTTATGGGAGTATGATGTCGATATGTGGAATAAAATAGTTCAGATAAATTTAATGGGTACTTTTAACTGCTGTAGAGCGATTGTGCCAAATATGATTAAAAATAACTATGGAAGAATCGTTAATGTAGCTTCGGTTGCAGGTAAAGACGGTAATGCAAATGCAAGTGCGTATAGCTCTGGAAAAGCTGGCGCAATTGGGTTAACTAAAGCTTTGGGTAAAGAATTAGCTGACAAAGATATAGCCGTGAATGCTGTCACTCCAGCAGGCGCTAAAACTAGAATTTTAGATCAAATGAGTAAAGAGCATGTGCAAAGAATGCTGTCAAAGGTGCCAAGAGGAAGATTTCTTGAAATACATGAGTTTACCTCACTAGTTTGCTGGCTTTCTTCACAAGAAAACACTTTTTCTACAGCTGCGGTATTTGATATCAGTGGTGGTAGATCCACATATTAGTCTCAAAAATTTGAAACTATTTTTAGATCTTTATTTTGATTTTTAATAGAATTTTTACCCATAACTGGGGCTGTAATCATAATTGACCAATAAATGAGAAGTATAAACGCAGAAATTATTTTCATATTACTTATTTAACAATGAATTTTGAATTTAGAATGTTGAAATTGTGACTGAATATTGAATTTATAAATAATCTATCTATAAGAAGATCATGTTAAAAATTTTTTATATTTTTATTATATCGTCAATCTTTCTTAGCTCTGCATATTCAGAAATTGTTAAAGTTTTTGAATTTACTGAAAAAGAATTGTCAGCACTTGAGATACGTAAAGTAAGAGGAGCAGATAACAATACCTCTTATACAGTTGGATCAAATGAAAATGGTAATTTTTTAAAAGCAGTAGCAGACAATGCTGCTTCGGGTCTTGGAAAACAAATCAAAATTGACCTAAATAAAACACCTTTTATCAATATTACATGGAAAATTGAGAAGGACCTTCAAGGAATTAAAGAGAATACGAAAAAAGGACATGATTATGCTGCCCGTGTTTTTGCGATTAAAAAAACTGGAGCCACACCTTTATCAAATAGAGCAATTAATTATGTTTTTTCAAGTAATAGTGAAGTTGGTGAAAATAGACCCAGTCCATATACAAAAAAATCAATAGACAATGTATTAGCAACCACCAAAGACAACTTAAATGAATGGGTGACAGTAAAAGCCAATGTTAAGGAAGATTTTAAAAAATTTCATGATCTAGATGTGAATGAACTAGATGGTTTGGCTATAATGGCTGATACTGATAATTCTAAAATGAAATCAATTGCTTATTTTCAGAATATTTATTTTTCAGCAGATTAATTAATATTTTAGATACTTTTTTAATCCAATAGTTAAAAACGATAACAAAATAGCTGCGATAACATCGGAGATTGGAATTGCATTTGGAAATCCAAAGTTCCATATAATTACTCCGATTAACCAAATTATATAAATTTTCATCTTAGATATTATATCTTAGTTTCTATTAAATTTTTATTTATTTGATATTATTAATTTATGCATAAAAACTTTACTCATAATGTTAAAGTGTATTATGAGGACACAGACGCTGGTGGAGTCGTGTACTATGCTAACTATTTAAAATATTTAGAAAGAGCTAGAACTGAAGCGTTATCAACTATTGGATTAAGCAATACAAAAATAAAAAATGATTTTGGTGCTCTAATAATTGTTAAATCGTGCAATATTGAATATAAAAAATCTGTATATTTAGAAGATAATTTACAAATCAAATCTTATGTTGAATCTACTTCAAAAACTTCTTTTTTAATGAATCAATCAATATTTAAAACTGAGGATTTGGTCGTAGAAGCTAAAATTCATCTAGTATTTATAAATGAAAAATTTAAGCCAGTTAAAATTCCAGAAAAAATCTTATCATACTTTAAACCCTATACTTTTAGTTCATAGATATTTTTCTAGCTTTTTTAAATAAGTCTAAAATCATTCTTTCAGATACAACCTTAGTATTTACATTTCTGGGGCTAGGGTGATAACAGGCAATTAATTTAATATTTCCTGGTAGTAAATAGGATTTTCCGTGAATAAATTTTATCTTTTTTTTTAAATCGTATTTTTTTTTATAAAATTTAACACAATTATCAAATGCCACTTTTCCTAATGCAATAATAGTTTTTAATTTTTTTAAATTATAAATCTCGCTATTAAAGTATTTTGAACAATTGTTAAGCTCTTCTATTTTAGGTTTGTCTCCTGGAGGAACACATTTTAAAATATTAGTTATATATGTTGATTTTAATTTAAGACCATCATTTAGATTTTCTGAATTTGGTTGGTTTGAAATTTTGGCTTTAAATAAACATTTAAATAAAAAGTCTCCAGATTTATCTCCTGTGAAAGCTCTTCCTGTTCTTGTGCCCCCATGTGCTGCTGGGGCTAATCCAATTATTAAAATTTTTGCATCAATTTCACCAAAACCTGTAACTGGTTTTCCCCAGTAAGTCTCATTTATATTTTGTTTTCTTTTTTCTGCTGAAATTTTTTTTACAAAATTAACAAGCCTTGGACATTTTTTACATTTAAGAATTGTTTTATTTAAACTATCTATTTTAATATTCATAAATGAAAATTTTAAATTATTTAGTCATAATATTTATATGCATTAATCCTTCAGTTAAAGCAGATTCAAAAAAAACTTTAATTGATGAGTTGCAAAAGGGTGGAAATTTAATTTTCATAAGACATGCTTATGCCCCTGGTGGCGGCGATCCAGATAATTTTGATATTGACGATTGTACAACTCAAAGAAATTTAAGTGATAGTGGTAAAGTTCAATCACAAAAAATTGGTAATTTTTTTAAGAAAAATAAAATCTCAATTGGAAAAGTTTATTCAAGTGAATGGTGTAGATGTAAAGAAACAGCATCTATTGCCTTTAAAGAATATGAAACTAAAAATTTTCTAAACTCATTTTTTAGCGCAAAATTTGCCAATAATAGAAAAAAGCAAATTATTGATTTTGATAAATTTATTAGTACTTGGGATAAAGATCAAAATTTAGTTTTTATTACACATTATGTAGTGATTTCTGAAATTTTAAATTACGCACCATCATCTGGAGAGATTGTTGTATCAGATAAAAGTTTAAAAGTTATTGATACTTTAGAAATTGAATATTAAACTAAATTATCATGTCATCTAAAAGAGCAATGAGACAAGCGCAAAAACAAGCATACGCAAAGCATCGCTCAAATATTACAAATAGCAGATTTGAACTTAAGAAAAAATTTATTACCAAAAACAAAGAAGAAAAAAAAAATAAAAACTAACTTTCTTGATCAAATTTTTCTATTTTTTTACAAGTAGAGATTTTAGATAAACTTTCGACATCATTCAAAACAGCCTTAACAAATATTTCTAGTTTATCTTTTTCAAATAAAATTTGAGTATAAAACTGAGGATACCCATGTTTTAATGTGAGTATTTTTCCATCTTCTTCATAAATATTTCTCACATAGGAGTTTTTCTTTTTTACGCTTAAATCGGTGATCTTATATTTTTGATAAGTTTTTTCATTATAAACGTAATTACGTGTCATAATTAGTTCATTAAGATTTAAAATATATTCATTTTTTAAAAAACCGTCCTCTTTATGATCACATTTGCTCAATACAATTATTTCTGAGTGAGAATTAAAGGATATAAAAAATAATGATAAAAAAAATATTAAAAACTTATTTTCTCTCATTCTTATCTACAAAAAATAAGGCTATAATAAATATTACAGTCCATGCAAATACAGACAATGTTTTTAAAGGGGTGGTATCTGCTCCCCAAACATCAAAGAATAAAGCACCAATAATTATACCTATAGCATAGATAATACTTACAATTTTTACTTTACTCATATTTTACATTACTCTTTGATTAAGTTTTTCTTGAATAGAGATATACCATTATTTTTCTTATGTTCATAAGATTCATTAAAACTATCTAATTGCCATCCAGACAATCTTTCTTTTATTTCTTTTATATTATTTTCTTTCCATTCATCTGAAGTTTCTGGCTGTTTCCATATTTTTCTTTCTTCAATTGTTCTTGCACAACCGTAGCAATAACCCGTAGATGGGTCAGTTTTACAAATACTTATACAAGGTGAAACAATCATTTTTTTTAAATTTATATAATAATTGGATGATAAATAGTTATTTTTTTTAACAATTGTCATTGGACAAATAGTTTCAATAATATATAAAACCTCGTAATTTGTGGGGCGATGGCGGAATTGGTAGACGCGTTGGTCTTAGGAACCAATATGGCAACATGTGAAGGTTCGAGTCCTTTTCGCCCTACCATTAAAATATTATGAAAGTTACTGTAGAAAATAAAAAAGGACTTAATAAAGATCTTAAAATTTTTATCGATAAAGAGACAATGAACTCTTATATGGATGAAAAATATGAAGAGATTAAAGGCAGTGTAAATCTTAAAGGATTTAGACCAGGCAAAGTTCCAAAAGAAATTTTAAAAAGACAATTTGGTAAAGCAGTTTTTGGAGAAGTCTTAGATAAAGTTTTAAAAGAAACATCAACTAAAGCACTTGAGGAAAAAAAGATTAAACCAGCTGGTCAACCAAAACTTGATTTAAAGACTTATGGTGAAGATAAAGATTTGGAGTATATTTTATCAGTAACAGAGCTACCAAAAGTAGAAATCAAATCTCTAGAAAATATTAAATTTGACGAATACACTGTAAAAATTGGTGAGAGTGAAACAGATAAAAGAATAAAAGAAATAGCTAAAAACCAACCAAATTTTAAAGAAGTAAGTGCTGATACAAAAGCTAAAAAAGGTGATTTAGTATCTTTAGACTATAAAGCAACAGTTGATGGTAAAGATTTTAAAGGAAGTGAAGGAAAGAATACCCAGCTAACTTTGGGTAAAGATTTATTCTTAAAAGGTTTCGACGATAAATTGATTGGAGTTAAGAAAGATGATGAAAAAATTGTAGAAGCAACTTTGCCAGAAAATTTTCCTGAAAAAGAATTAGCAAATAAAAAAGCTAAATTTAGTTGTAAAATTTTAAGTGTTAAGCAATCAGAAGAAGTAAAAATTGATGATGATTTTGCAAAAAATTTAGGAGCAAAAGATTTAAAAGATTTAAAAACATTGATTTCAAAACAAATTAATGATGAATATAAAAATTCTCTAGATCAACTATCTAAAAACCAAATTTTAAAAGAAATAGAGAAGATTAAAGTAGATGAAGTTCCAGAAAACTTAGTTCAGGAAGAGGTTAAAGTTTTATCACAAGGCATGTCTGAAGAAGAAGCAAAGAAAAATAAAAAAAACTTTGAAGAAAAAGCAAAAACAAGAATTAAAACTGGATTAATCCTAAATGAGTTTGGTGAAAAAAATCAAATTAAAGTAACAGAACAAGAAGTTCAGGCTGAAGTACAAAAACAATTAAGAATGATGCCTGGACAAGAAAAAATGGTTATGGACTTTTACCAAAAAAACCCATCTGCATTAGCAAGTTTAAGAGGAACCGTATATGAAGAAAAAATTTTAAATTTAATTAAAGAAAAAGGTAAAGCAAACAAGAAAGAAATCTTAAAAGAGGAAGCTGAAAAGATTCTAAAAGAAGCTCATAAGCATGATCATGGTCATGTAGAAGAAAAAAAAGAAACTAAGAAAAAATCAGCCACAACATCTGCGAATAAAAAAAAACCTTCAACTAAAAAGGCAAAATCTAAGCCAGCAGCGAAAAAGACAAAAAAAGTTAGCAAAAAGTAATCTCAAGTTGTATAAGTAGAACGAATCAACCTATGACAACAAAATTATCAGAACACATGAGCAATCTTGTACCAATGGTAGTAGAGCAATCTAATAAAGGTGAGAGAGCTTATGATATTTATTCTAGATTATTAAAAGAAAGAATTATTTTTTTAACAGGTCAAATAAATGACAACGTGGCTTCTTTGGTTACAGCTCAGTTATTATTTTTAGAAGCTGAAGATCCAAAAAAAGAAATTTATTTGTACATTAATAGTCCCGGAGGTTTAGTTACAGCTGGTCTAGGAATCTACGATACTATGCAGTATGTGAAACCAGATATTTCTACATTATGCATTGGTCAAGCAGCATCTATGGGTTCTTTTTTGCTTGCGGCCGGGACTAAAGGAAAAAGATTTTCATTACCAAATTCAAGAATTATGGTTCACCAACCATCTGCAGGTTTCCAGGGGCAGGCTACTGATATAGAAATTCATGCAAATGAAGTTTTATCCTTAAAGAAAAGACTTAATGAAATTTATTCAAAACACACTGGTAAAAGTGTTGATGAAATCAAATCTGCTCTTGAAAGAGATAATTTTATGACAGCAGATGTCGCACAATCATTTGGTCTTATTGACGAAGTAGTAGAAAAAAGATCTTAATACACAACATATTGAATGATTATCAATCGCAACTTGATTAGTGTGACTCTTCTATAATAAGGTAATAAAATTGATTCGTTATAAAAATTAAAATGACAACTAATAATAAAAATATTCTTTACTGTTCTTTTTGTGGCAAAAGTCAACATGAGGTTAGAAAGTTAATTGCTGGTCCAACAGTATTTATTTGTGATGAATGTGTTGAACTATGTATGGATATTATAAAAGAAGAAAGTAAAGATACTTTTGTTAAGCATGAAGATGGCCTACCATCTCCAAAAGAGATTTGTTCTGTTCTTGACGATTATGTAATTGGTCAAGCTCATGCTAAAAAAGTACTATCAGTTGCAGTACATAATCACTACAAAAGATTAAATTATGAAAGTAAGACAAGTAAAAATGTTGAATTATCAAAATCCAACATTCTTTTAGTGGGTCCTACAGGTTGTGGTAAAACGTTATTGGCACAAACACTTGCTAGAATTTTAGATGTTCCATTTACAATGGCAGACGCAACTACTCTAACTGAAGCAGGATATGTTGGAGAAGATGTTGAAAATATTATTCTAAAATTATTACAAGCATCAGATTATAATGTTGAAAAAGCTCAAAGAGGAATAGTTTATATTGATGAAGTTGATAAGATAAGTAGAAAGTCTGAAAATCCATCAATTACAAGAGATGTATCTGGCGAAGGTGTTCAACAGGCTCTTTTAAAAATTATGGAAGGAACAGTTGCTAGTGTTCCTCCTCAAGGAGGTAGAAAACATCCTCAACAAGAATTTTTACAAGTAGATACCACTAATATATTATTTATTTGTGGTGGAGCTTTTGCAGGTTTAGACAAAATTATTTCTCAAAGAGATAAAGGGACTTCAATTGGTTTTGGTGCAGATGTGAAAAATACACAAGATAAGAAAACAGGAGAATGGATGAAAGGTCTGGAACCAGAAGATTTATTAAAATTTGGACTAATACCAGAATTTATTGGAAGACTTCCAATGATAGCGACACTTGAAGACTTGGACGAAAAATCATTAATTAAAATCTTACAAGAACCAAAAAATTCTTTAACTAAACAATATCAAGAGTTGTTTAAATTAGATGGTGCTAAACTTACATTTAAAGAAAATGCACTTAAAGAGATTGCTCAAAAAGCAATTAGTAAAAAAACAGGCGCTAGAGGCTTGAGATCTATATTAGAAAACATTTTATTAAAAACAATGTATAACCTCCCTAGCGAAAATAATATTGAGGAAGTCATTGTTGATGCTAGTGCAGTAAAAGGACAGTCTCAGCCGATTTTGGTTCATTCCAAAGGAGACGTTAAAACTAAGTCAAATAAGACCACAGCGGCCTAATATCCTTAATAAGTAACAAAAACCTATTGCATTATAAAATATAATATCCATATTATTGCTATGGAAGTTAAAATTTCATTACCGCTGTTACCTCTAAGAGACATAGTTGTGTTTCCAAGTATGGTTATCCCTTTATTTGTAGGTAGAGATAAATCAATCTCAGCACTAAATGAAGTAATGAAAAAAGATAAAAAAATTATATTAGTTACTCAAAAAAATTCAGAAATTGATGATCCTAAGAAAACAGATGTTTTCATGTACGGTTGTGAAGGAAGTATTTTACAATTATTGAAATTACCTGATGGTACAGTAAAAGTTTTAGTTGAAGGTATTAAAAGAGTAAAAATTTTAGATTTTAATGATAATGAGAAATTTATCACTTGTGATTATACGTATTATAATGATGTTCTGTCTAAAGATGAGGATTTATTCCCACTTGCAGCAACGGCGTTGAGAAGATTAGAAAAATTAACCTCAATTAATAAAAAAATTTCTAACGAGACAATAAATACTATCAAACAACTAAAAGATCCTTCAAAAATTGCTGATAATATTGCATCTCAAATAACCGCTTCTATTTCTGAAAAACAGCAAATTTTTGAAACTGTAGACGTAAAGAAAAGATTGAATGCAATAATTAAAATAATGGAAAACGAGACAAGTATTATTGGCGTAGAGAAAAGAATTAGAGGAAGAGTTAAAACACAAATGGAAAAAACTCAAAGAGAATATTATTTAAATGAACAGTTAAAAGCTATTCAAAAAGAGTTAGGCGAAATTGAAGATGGTAAGGATGAAACAACAAGCCTTAATAAAGCAATTACTAAAGCCAAGATGCCCAAAGAAGTAGAAAAAAAATGCCTTCAAGAGTTAAAAAAACTTAAAAATATGAGCCCTATGTCTGCAGAAGCAACAGTTGTAAGAAACTATCTTGATTGGATGACTGAACTTCCCTGGCATAAAAAAAGTGAAGTTGATATAGATTTAACAAAAGCTTTAAATATTTTGGATAAAGATCATTTTGGACTAGAAAAAGTAAAAGAGAGAATAATTGAATTTTTAGCTGTTCAAAAAAGAATGGATAAAATCAAAGGTCCAATTTTATGTTTGGTAGGACCTCCAGGCGTGGGAAAAACATCATTAGGTAAATCAATAGCAAAAGCTACAAACAGAGAATTTGTAAGAATGTCTGTTGGTGGTATGAGAGATGAAGCGGAAATAAGAGGTCATAGAAGAACTTACATAGGATCTTTACCTGGGAAAATTATTCAAATGATGAAAAAAGCTGGAACAAAAAACCCATTAATTTTATTAGATGAGATTGATAAAATTGGAAATGATTATAGAGGTGATCCATCTTCAGCTTTATTAGAGGCATTAGACCCAGAGCAAAATACAACTTTTAATGATCACTATTTAGAAGTTGATTATGATTTATCAGATGTGATGTTTGTTACAACTGCTAATACGTTAAATATCTTGCCCCCTTTGTTAGATAGAATGGAAGTAATTAGACTAGCTGGTTATACAGAGGATGAAAAAATAAGCATTGCTAATAAATACTTGTTACCAAAACAAATCAAAGATAATGGCGTTAAAGAAAAAGAAATGAAGCTAGATGACGACATTATTAAGGAGGTTATTAGAGGATATACCAAAGAGTCAGGTGTGAGAAATCTTGAAAGGGAAATTTCTAAACTTGCTAGAAAAGTTGTTAAAAAAATTGTTGCTGGAGAAGAAAAAGAAGTTGGAATAAATAATAAAAATTTATCAGATTTTTTAGGAGTTCCTAAATTTAATTTTGGAGAATTGGAAGCAGAGAATAGAGTTGGTATCGTAACAGGACTTGCATGGACTGAATATGGTGGAGAAATATTAAAAATTGAAACTGTTACAATGCCAGGTAAAGGGAGAATGCAAATCACTGGTAAGTTGGGTGATGTTATGCAAGAATCTGTTAAAGCAGCAAAGTCTTTTGTAAGATCAAAATGTTTAGAGTACGGGATTATTCCACCTATTTTTGAGAAAAAAGATTTTCATATTCACGTTCCAGAGGGAGCAACTCCAAAAGATGGACCTTCAGCTGGTATTGGTATGGTAACCTCAATAGTATCTTCTATAACAAATATTCCTGTTAGAAGAGATGTTGCGATGACAGGAGAAGTAACTTTAACTGGACAAGTACTACCAATTGGAGGATTGAAAGAAAAATTATTAGCCGCACATAGAGCAGGCATAAAAGAGGTTTTAATTCCTAAAGAGAATGAAAAAGATCTTGTAGATATGCCTAAAAAAATTATTGATGACATTAAAATTACTTCGGTTGAATATGCTGATCAGGTTATAAAAATAGCTTTGACAAAAGAACTTAAGCCAACTGAGTGGGTTGAGGTTGATATATCAAAAAAAGACGATAAATCTCAAGCCAGTATACAATAATTAGTTTTTTTATTCTTAGTTCAGTTATGCTATTATCAATTGTTTTCAAATGAAAATTTCAACACTTATAGCAATCTTATATGCAAATTTAAAATTATTTTTGCTCAAATTTTTAAAAATAAAAAAAATAGTTCCATATAAAGTTTTAATTAATTTGACTGATTTGTGCAATTCTAGATGTAACTTCTGCGACATATGGAAAATTAAACCTGAAAATGAAATTAATCTTGATAATATAATTAAGTCGTTTGATGGATCAGAAAAGGATATTTATTGGATATCATTATCTGGAGGAGAGGTAACATTAGTAAAATATTATTTTGAGTTAATTGATGAATTAAAAAAAAAATTACCAAATTTAAAAATTATAGCTTTTACAACTAATTGTTTAATTCCAAATAGAGTCTTGAAATATGCAAAATATATTAAGGAAAAGGGATTTGATCCATTAATTACTTTAAGTCTGGATGGAGACGAAAAATTTCACGATGAAATAAGAGGTGTAAAAGGAAATTACAAAAAATGTTTAGAAACTTACGAAATGTTAAAAAAAGAAAATATCCTTTGCCACTATGGAATTACTCTTTCTGATAAAAACTATGAATTTGTAAGAGATAATTACCATAATTATAAAGATAAAATGAAGGCGGTAACTTTTGTGCATAGTCAAGGTATATATAATAAAGAAAATTCCTACAATAATGATGAAAAAATAATTAATAGCTTAAAGATTATTGATAAAAACTTTCAAATAAAAAAATTGTATGAAATAATCGAAAAAATTCATATTAAACTATCAATTAAATTTTTAGAAAATAAGAGACAAAAAAATATAATTCCTTGTGATGTTCTAAACTCTTCTATTCACATAATGCAAGATGGAAGTGTTAAACCTTGTATGTTTATGAAAGAAATAGGAAATATTAAAAATAACAACATGGTAAGTTTTTTACACAATGAAACCACTATAAAATTAAAAGAAGAAATTAGAAAAGATAAATGCCCAAAATGCTGGATGAATTGTTATTCTCCTCATTCAATAGTTCAAGCACCGGTTAAATCTCTAATTAGAGCTTTTTTTTAAAAAGTGGCTGAATGTAAATTTAATTATTATTTTTTATACTATTTATTGAAAGTAATAAATCTTGACGTTATTATACTAAAAGATATAAACATTCAGTTTTGGAAAGGGCGGTTAGCTCAGTTGGTAGAGCATCTCGTTTACACCGAGGGGGCCAAAGGTTCGAGTCCTTTACTGCCCACCAAAATATAAAGTGGGGGTGTAGCTCAGTTGGTTAGAGCGATCGCCTGTCACGCGATAGGTCGAGGGTTCGAGTCCCTTCACTCCCGCCACTTTTCCCCACTTTTTAATGTTAATATTAATAAAAATGTGACGTATCAGCCCTTCAACAACAGATAAAAACTGATATATAGATTTCCATGTTATCTGAATTTTTAAAAGATTACTTACCAATAATAATATTTTTAGTTTTAGCACTAGGATTGAGTTGTGCTTTTGTGGTAGTAAACTTTATTTTATCACCAAAAAAACCTGATCCTGAAAAACTTTCAGCTTACGAGTGTGGTTTTGAACCATTTCAAGACTCAAGAATGGAATTTGATGTAAGGTTTTATTTAGTGGCAATTCTATTTATTATTTTTGATTTAGAGATAGCATTTTTATTTCCATGGGCAATATCTCTTGGCAATATTGGATTATTAGGTTTTTCATCAATGATGATTTTTTTGTTCATACTTACAATAGGTTTTATTTATGAATGGAAAAAAGGTGCTTTAGACTGGGAATAAAAATTATAAACCACAATGAATAATAAAATAGAACAAGTTCCTGAGGAATTTAAACAACTTGCACAAGATTTTAGCAAGAATGGTTTTATAACTACGTCACTTGATAATTTAATAAATTGGTCAAGATCAGGATCACTTCATTGGATGACGTTTGGATTAGCTTGTTGTGCTGTTGAAATGATGCAAACAGCTATGCCAAGATATGATTTAGAAAGATTTGGAGCAGCTCCACGAGGTTCACCAAGACAATCAGATGTTATGATAGTTGCAGGAACTTTAACAAATAAAATGGCTCCAGCTTTAAGAAAAGTTTATGACCAGATGCCTGAACCAAGATATGTAATTTCGATGGGTAGTTGTGCTAATGGTGGTGGATATTATCATTACTCATATTCAGTGGTTAGAGGTTGTGATCGTATTGTGCCTGTAGATGTATATGTGCCAGGATGCCCTCCTTCAGCAGAAGCATTGTTGTATGGAATCCTTCAATTACAAAAAAAAATTAGAAAAAAAGGATCTTTTATTAGATAGTTATGAAAAATTTAGAGGATCTAGAAAAAAAAATTAATTCTGAGTTAACTACTAAGATTAATAGTTCAAAAATCAAACATAATCAAATTTATATCACAACAGATAAAGAAGATATTATTGATGTTGCGTTGTTTTTAAAAACTAATCAAGATACAAAATTTAGACAACTGATAGACATTACAGTTATAGATTATCCTGAAAATAATCAAAGGTTTGAAGTAGTATATTTATTTTTAAGCCATGAATTTAATCAAAGATTAATTGTAAAATACCCTATTGCAGAAAATGAAGTTATACCATCTTTAACTAGTATTTTTCCTTCAGCAAATTGGATGGAGAGAGAAGTTTTTGACATGTATGGAGTATCTTTTAAAGATCACCCTGATTTAAGAAGAATATTAACCGATTATGGTTTTGAAGGTCATCCATTAAGAAAAGATTTTCCACTAACTGGTCATTCTGAAGTCAGATATAGCGAAGATCAGAAAAAGGTAATTAGTGAGCCGGTAAAGCTTGAGCAAAATTATAGAAATTTTGATTATGAAAGTCCTTGGGAAGGAACAAAATATATTAAAGAAGAAATTGAGAATAATGACAAAAAAAATTAAAAATTTAAATTTAAATTTTGGGCCCCAGCATCCTGCAGCCCATGGTGTTCTTAGATTAATTCTAGAGCTTGATGGAGAGGTGGTTGAGAAGGCAGATCCACACATTGGTTTGCTTCATAGAGGAACAGAAAAGCTTATTGAAAATAAAACTTATATGCAGGCAGTTCCTTATTTTGATCGTTTAGATTATGTAGCACCAATGAATCAAGAACATGCTTTTGCTTTAGCAGTTGAAAAAATTCTTAAAATAGATGTTCCTATTAGAGCACAATATATAAGAATTATTTTTTGTGAAATTGGAAGGATCCTAAGTCATATATTAAATGTTACAACACAAGCACTTGATGTTGGTGCACTAACACCTTCTCTTTGGGGTTTTGAGGAAAGAGAAACGTTAATGACATTTTATGAAAGAGCTTCGGGATCTAGGCTTCATGCAAATTATTTTAGAGCAGGAGGTGTTCATCAAGATTTACCAAAAGGTTTAGAAGAAGATATTGCAAAATTTTGTGAAACGTTTCCAAAAATAATTAATGATTTAGAAAGCCTGTTAACAGATAATAGAATTTTTAAACAAAGAAATGTTGATATTGGGGTAGTTACAAAAGAAGATGCTTTAGACTATTCTTTTTCAGGAGTTATGATTAGAGGTTCAGGTATTCCATGGGATTTAAGAAAGTCTCAACCATATGATTGTTATGAAAGTTTAGATTTTAAAATTCCAGTAGGAAAAAATGGAGATTGTTACGATAGATATTTATGTAGAATTGAAGAAATGAAAGAAAGTGTTTCAATTATTAAACAATGTCTATCTAAAATGGAAAAGGGTCCAATTAAATCATTAGATAATAAGATTAGCCCACCACCTAAGGCAGAAATCAAACAATCAATGGAAGCTTTGATACATCATTTCAAACTTTTCACTGAGGGTTACAGAGTTCCAAAAGATGAAATTTATACAGCTGTTGAGGCGCCGAAAGGAGAATTTGGTGTTTACTTAATATCTGATGGATCAAGTAAACCTTACAAATGTAAAATAAGAGCACCAGGATTTTCACATTTACAATCAATGGATTATCTAATTAAAGGTCATATGTTAGCAGATGTTCCTGCGGTATTAGGTTCTTTAGACATTGTTTTTGGAGAGGTAGACAGATGAGTTTAAGAAGACCAGCAAAAGATCAGCCAGAAAGTTTTAAATTCAATGCTTCATCATTAGAAGCAGCAAATGTTATTGTTGCAAAATATCCTGAAGGTAAACAGCAAAGTGCTGTAATGGCCTTACTTTATATAGCTCAAAAGCAAAATAATAATTGGATACCATTAGCAGCAATGAAGTACATCGCTAAGTTTTTAGACATGCCTTATATTAAAGTTTATGAAGTGGCTACTTTTTATACAATGTATAATTTAGCTCCTGTAGGAAAATACTTTGTTCAAGTATGCACTACAACACCATGCATGATAAGAGGTGCAAATCAATTAGTCGAGGCTTGTAAAGAAAAAATTTCTGAAAACGAATTTCAATTATCAGATGACAAAAGCTGTTCCTGGACGGAAGTAGAATGTTTAGGAGCATGTGTCAATGCTCCAATGATGCAAATTAATGATGATTATTATGAAGATTTAAATAAACAAAAAACTTTAGATATTTTAGATAAAATTTTAAATGGAGAAACTCCAAAACCTGGTTCGTACAGAGGAAGAGTAAATAATGAACCAGAAAATAACAGAAAAACCTTAGTGGATTTAAAAAATGCTTAAAGATCAAGATAGAATTTTTCAAAATTTATATAATGATAAAGGCTCAGATGTAGCTTCATCAAAAGAGAGAGGTGATTGGGTAAATACAAAAGAAATTACCGACAAAGGAAGAGATTGGATAATTAATGAAATTAAAGAATCTCAGTTAAGAGGTCGAGGTGGGGCAGGGTTTCCCACAGGTTTAAAATGGTCATTTGCGCCAAAAGAAGTTGGATCTAGACCACATTACCTAGTTATTAATGGGGATGAGTCTGAACCAGGAACTTGTAAAGATAGAGATATTTTAAGATTTGAACCTCATAAATTAATAGAAGGTTGTTTAATTACATCTTATGCAGTGCAAGCACATGTTTGTTATATCTATATAAGAGGAGAATATTTTGTTGATGGTCAAAAACTTCAGGCTGCAATAGATGAAGCTTATGAGAAAAAACTCTTAGGTAAAAATGCGGCAGGTACTGGTTGGGATTTAGATATTTATATTCATTATGGTGCTGGTGCATATATTTGTGGAGAGGAAACAGCTTTATTAGAAAGTATAGAAGGTAAAAAAGGACAACCAAGATTAAAACCACCATTCCCTGCTCTAATTGGTCTTTATGGATGTCCAACAATTATTAACAATGTAGAAACTATAGCTGTAGTCCCAACAATCCTTAGAAGAGGTGGAAAATGGTTTGCTTCTCTTGGAAGAGAAAAGAATACAGGGACAAAAATATTTTGTATATCTGGAAATGTAAATACACCGTGCAATGTTGAGGAAGAAATGAACATTCCTTTAAAAGAATTAATTGAAGTTCATGCAGGTGGTGTTATTGGAGGTTGGGATAATCTTCAAGCAGTAATTCCTGGTGGTTCATCAATGCCACTAATTCCAAAAGAGAAATGTGAAACATTAACTATGGATTTTGACTCACTTATGGCTGAGAAAAGTGGTTTAGGAACTGCAGGTATTGTGGTCATTAATAAAGATCAAGACATAATTAAATGCATGGCAAGAATAGCAAGATTTTATAAACATGAAAGTTGTGGACAATGCACACCATGCAGAGAAGGTTCTGGTTGGATGTGGAGAATGCTTGAGAGAATGGCAAAAGGAGATGCAACCAAGGATGAGGTGGACATGTTAGGAGATGTTACAAATCAAATAGCAGGACACACTATTTGCGCATTTGGGGAAGGTTCATCCTGGCCAGTTCAAGGATTACTTAGACATTTTAAAAAAGAAATTGAGAAAAGAAATAATTTGGATCCTATTGTTCAAAAGAAAAATAATATTCCATATTTAGTTGATCAACATTTACTAGACAAAAAAAATGCTTAAATTGAAAGTTAATGAAATTGAAGTTGAAGTTGAAGAAGGTTTAACTGTTCTTCAAGCTTGTGAAAAAGCTGGCGTTGAAATTCCAAGATTTTGTTATCATGAAAAATTATCAATAGCAGGCAATTGTAGAATGTGTTTAGTTGAAATGGAAAAATCTCCTAAACCAATTGCTTCATGTGCTATGCCTGCTGCTGAGGGTATGAATATTAAAACAAATACTGCTCTTGTTGAAAAAGCCCGAAAGGGAGTAATGGAATTTTTGTTAGCTAACCATCCCTTAGATTGTCCTGTGTGTGATCAAGGGGGTGAATGTGATCTCCAAGATCAATCAATGTACTATGGTGTAGACAAATCAAGATTTAAAGAAAACAAAAGATCAGTTCCTGAGAAAAATATGGGACCATTGATTAAAACTCAAATGACCAGATGTATTCATTGTACGAGATGTGTAAGATTTGCAACAGAAGTAGCGGGAGTTCCAGAATTAGGTGCTATAGGCAGAGGGGAAGATATGCAAATTACTACTTATTTAGAACAATCAATGCAATCTGAATTGTCTGCTAACGTTGTAGATTTATGTCCAGTAGGAGCCCTTACATCAAAACCTTATGTTTTTGAAGCTAGACCATGGGAACTAAAGAAAACAGAAACAATTGATGTAATGGATGCAATTGGATCAAATGTAAGAGTAGACACATACGATTGGGAAGTGAAAAGAGTACTTCCAATTATAAATGAAGATATTAACGAGGAGTGGATCTCTGACAAAACGAGATATGCATGTGATGGACTTCTACATCAAAGATTAGACACCCCATTTATTAAATACAACGGTAAGTTTGAGAAGGCCTCATGGGATGAAGTGTACAAAATAATTAAATCTAAATTTGAAAACACTTCAAAAGAAAAAATATGTGGTTTTGTTGGTGATTTAAGTAATATGGAGACTGGTTATATTTTTAAAGAATTTCTTGATCGAACAATTGATACCAAAAATTACGACTCAAGATCTGATAACAGATTTATAAATACTTCAAAAAGAGAAAATTATTTATTTAATTCTTCCATAAACGGAATTGAAGAAGCAGATTTAATTTTGCTAGTAGGTGCAAACCCAAGATACGAAGCAACTATTTTAAATGCCAGAATTAGAAAAGCTTATTTAAACAATAATACAAAAATAATTTCACTAAATGATGTTGATGATTTAACTTATCCTTATAAAAGTTTAGATGGTAAAACTCAAACTTTAAATAATATTCTTGAAGGAACTCATGAAATTTCTAAAGAAATTATTAATTCAAAAAAACCATTAATTATTATTGGCGAGTCTCTATTAAGATTGGAGTCTTCAGAATTTTTATTTAATAAAACAAAAGAATTTTTATTAAAAAATAATAAAATTTCAGATGAATGGAACTCTTTAAATGTATTATCAACTGATGCAGCAACAGTAGGAAGTATTGATCTTGGAATAATAAATAATGAAAATAATTTATTTAGCGATTTAAAAGAACATAAATTTGATATTGTCTATCTTTTGGGTCAAGACAACTTAGAATTTGATAAAAAAGATGAATTCATAATTTATCAAGGTAGCCATGGTGACAAAGGTGCTGAATCTGCTGATATTATTTTACCAGGTGCTGCTTATACCGAACAAGATGGATATTTTACCAATCTAGAGGGTAAAATTCAAAAAGCCTATAAAGCATCATATCCACCGGGTGAGGCTAAAGAAGATTGGCAAATAATTAATGAGCTAGCTGAGTTTATGAACAATAGAAAGTTATTTAATGACAAAGATGAATTAGATAGCAGCATGTTTAATTATTTAAATTTGCAAAAAGAAAAACAAGTGAAAGACCAAAAAAACTTTCCTAAAGAATTTCAAAATGAAAATTTAATAATTAAAGTAAAAGATTATTATTTTTCAAATGTCATTGCTAGATCATCAAAAACAATGGTTGATTGTAATAATTCAAAATTAAATTTAAAATCTACAGGTACAGAAGGTTAATATGGAATACTTAAGTATAGTTTTTCAAGAAGTTTATAAAATTTTATTTTTACTAGTTCCTGTTCTCGTTTCGGTGGCAATGATTGTTTGGCTTGATAGAAGGGTTTGGGCTTTTGTTCAAAAAAGGCAAGGACCTAACGTTGTTGGTCCCTTTGGCTTATTACAATCTTTAGCTGATGCTTTAAAATATATATTTAAAGAAATCATTATTCCATCTAGCTCAAACAAAGTAATTTTTATATTGGCTCCAATAGTCACGATGACTTTAGCTCTAATCGCTTGGGCTGTAATCCCATTTAGTGCAACTCAGGTTTTGGCTGATATTAATGTTGGAATTCTTTATTTATTTGCTGTTTCTTCACTAGGAGTCTATGGAATAATCATGGGTGGGTGGGCATCAAACTCCAAATATCCTTTTCTTGGAGCAATTCGCTCTGCTGCGCAAATGGTATCTTATGAAGTCTCAATTGGTGTAATAATAATAAATGTTTTACTTTGTGTAGGTTCATTGAATTTAAACGACATTGTTATTGCTCAACAAAATATGTGGTTTGTAATTCCATTATTTCCAATGTTTATAATCTTCTTTATTTCTGCTTTAGCTGAAACTAACAGACCACCTTTTGATTTACCAGAAGCAGAAGCAGAATTGGTGGCTGGATACCAAACAGAATATTCAGGAATGATGTATGCTATGTTTTGGTTAGGTGAGTATGCAAATATTCTATTAATGTGTGCAATGGGGGCAATATTATTTTTAGGCGGCTGGATGTCTCCAATTGATGTTTATCCATTTACATTAGTACCAGGTGCGATATGGCTAATATTAAAAATTCTTCTTTTATTTATTCTTTTTGCATTAGTTAAGGCGATAGTCCCTAGATACAGATATGATCAATTAATGAGACTTGGATGGAAAGTATTTCTTCCTCTTTCTTTAATTTGGGTAGTATTAACAGCTAGTTATTTATTTTATTTTAATCTTTTACCAGTGAACTAATAATGAATATTTCAAGATTTTTTAAAACAATATTTATGACTGACTTTATTGGTGGTTTGTTGATTGCTATTAAAGAATTATTTAAGTCAAAAAAAACAATTAATTACCCTTTTGAGAAGGGTAAAATAAGCCCTCGTTTTAGAGGTGAACACGCTTTACGAAGATATCCAAATGGAGAAGAGAGATGTATAGCTTGTAAATTATGTGAAGCAGTATGTCCCGCGCAAGCAATAACAATAGAATCTGCTGAAAGAGAAGACGGAAGTAGAAAAACTACACGTTACGATATTGATATGATGAAGTGTATTTATTGTGGTTTGTGTGAAGAATCTTGTCCTGTAGATGCAATAGTACAAGGTCCAAATTTTGAATTTTCAACAGAAACAAGAGAAGAACTTTATTATACAAAAGAAAAATTATTAGATAATGGAGATAGATGGGAGAATGTTTTGGAGGCTAATATTAAAGCTGACAATATCCATAGATAAAAATGATTGCACACGCTATTTTCTTTTATACGTTTTCTATAATTGCAGTTGTTTCAGCGATAATGGTTACCGCTTCAAAAAATACTGTTCACTCAGTATTTTTCTTAATTCTTGATTTCATAAGTATATCTTGTCTTTTCATTATGATAGGTGCTGAATTTTTGGGAATGATAATGCTAATAGTTTATGTTGGAGCTGTAGCTGTTTTATTCTTATTTGTAGTCATGATGTTAAATGTAGCTCAACAAAAAAATCAATGGTTTGCAGGTCAACAAAGCTCCAGACATATCCCTGTAGGATTAATTATCAGTACGCTTATATTTTTCGAAATAATAATCGTAATTGGAGGTTGGAAATACAAACCAGAAATTTTTGATATTAATAATTCAATTAGTCAAACAAGCATTAGCAACACTCATTCGCTAGGACAGATTTTATATACTGATTATATTCACGTGTTTCAAATAAGTGGAATGATCTTATTAGTAGCTATGGTTGGGGCTATTGTATTAACATTTAGACAAAGATCAGGTCTTAAAAGACAAAGTTATATCAAGCAAATATCTAGAGAAAGAACTGAAGGTGTTGAGGTGCTAGAAGTACAGAGCAATAAAGGAGTTAAAATAGATGATTGATATAGGTTTGGGACATTATTTAACTTTGGGAGCAGTGATATTCTCAATTGGAGTAATTGGTATTTTTCTTAATAGGAAGAACATCATTGTCATATTAATGAGTATTGAACTGATATTGCTTGCAGTGAATATTAATTTAGTTGCTTTTTCTATTTATTTAGGAGATTTGGCTGGACAAGTCTTTACTTTATTTATTCTTACAGTTGCCGCAGCAGAGGCAGCCATAGGATTAGCAATTATAGTCGTGTATTTTAGAAATTCTGGAACAATACGAGTTGAAGAAATTGATAAGTTGAAAGGATAACCATGGAACTATCAATTATATTTCTTCCACTTATTGCATCAATTATTTCAGGTTTTTTTGGAAAATATATCGGTGATAGAAATTCTGAAATAGTAACTAGCGTACTTGTTTCAATATCTGCTCTCTTATCAATTTTTGTTCTTTATCAAGTAATCGTAAATCAGTATGAAGAAAATATTGTTATAGCTACCTGGATAAGCTCAGGGTCACTTGATGTAAATTGGTCAATGTTGATTGATCCTTTATCAGCAGTGATGTTAGTGGTTGTAACTTCTGTATCTGCTTTAGTGCATATTTATTCAATTGGTTACATGTCTCATGATCCTCATAAGCCAAGATTTATGGCTTATTTATCATTATTCACTTTTGCAATGCTGATGCTTGTAACATCAGACAATTTCATTCAATTATTTTTTGGATGGGAAGGTGTAGGTCTTTGTTCTTACTTCTTAATCGGTTTTTGGTTTAAAAAAGAAAGTGCAAATGCTGCAGCCATCAAAGCATTTGTTGTAAATAGAGTAGGTGACTTTGGTTTCGCATTAGGAATTTTTTTAATATTTTATTTATTTGGAACAGTAAATTATTCAGAAGTTTTTCAACAAATTCCAACAGTTGTAGATAAAAATTTATCATTTTTAGGTTTTGAAGTTAAAGCAATTGACTTAGTTTGTTTTCTTTTATTTATCGGAGCAATGGGCAAATCTGCACAGATATTACTTCATACATGGTTACCTGATGCTATGGAAGGTCCAACCCCTGTTTCTGCATTAATTCATGCAGCAACAATGGTAACAGCTGGAGTTTTCTTAGTGGTAAGATGTTCTCCAATTTATGAATATTCGCCATTAATACTAAATTTTATAACTATCGTTGGAATGACTACAGCATTTTTTGCAGCAACTGTCGCTCTAGTTCAAACGGATATAAAAAAAATTATTGCTTACTCTACATGTAGTCAACTTGGTTATATGTTTTTTGCAGCTGGAGTAGGTGCATATAATGTTGCTATGTTTCACTTATTTACTCATGCATTTTTTAAAGCTTTATTATTTTTAGGATCTGGTTCAGTAATCCATGCATTTAAAGATGAGCAAAATATAAATAACATGGGAGGTGTATGGAAAAAGTTACCATACACTTATGCTTTAATGATCATAGGAACGCTTGCTTTAACTGGTTTTCCATTTTTATCAGGATTTTATTCAAAAGACGCAATTATAGAATTTGCGTATTTAAAAGGTAATACTACTGGTTATTATGCAGCTGGAATTGGAATAATTACAGCATTTTTAACATCTATATATTCGTGGAGATTAATATTTAAAACTTTCCATGGAGAGTACAATAATAAAGAGATTAAGATAGAAGAAACACATGAGTCTCCATTAGTTATGCTTGTTCCATTATTTATTCTTTCAATAGGAGCTGTGTTTGCTGGTTTTCTATTTAAAGGACTATTTATTGGTCATGGTGAGAATTTATTCTGGGCAGAGTCTATTAAGTTTTTAGAGCCTTTGAGTACTGAGCACCCACCTTTATGGTTTTTGCTTTTAACACCGTGTTTGGTTTTGTTGTCTATTCCAATTGCTTATTACTTATTTGTTAAGAATAAAGAATTACCTAATTCAATAGCTTCAATGAACAAACCTTTGTATAATTTTTTAGTAAAAAAATGGTACTTTGATGAGTTTTATGATGTGTTGTTTATTAAATCTTCAAAAAAATTAGGTTTATTTTTATGGAAATTTTGTGATGGAACTATAATCGATGGTTTTGGTCCCGACGGAATTTCTTCATTTATAAAAAAATGTTCAATTAAAGCAACTAAATTTCAAAGTGGTTTTATTTATCAATATGCATTTGTAATGTTGTTAGGTTTCTCTGCTTTACTAACTTTTTTAATACTTAAATAATGAATTTTCCTATTCTTTCATCTCTAATATTATTGCCAACAATAGGAGCTTTATTTTTATTTTTTACAAAAGAAAAAGAAGGAAATAATACTACGATTAAATATGTGGCATTATTCACTACAGTAGTAAATTTTTTAATTTCCATCTACTTATGGATTGCTTTTGATCAATCTACTTCTAGTTTTCAATTTATAGAAGATAGAACATGGATTGAAGGATTTATTAATTACAAAGTTGGCGTAGATGGTATTTCAATTTTGTTTATTATATTAACAACATTTATTACACCATTATGTATTATATCTGTAAACAACTCTGTTAAAAATAGATTAAGAGATTTTTTAATTGCAATACTAATCATGGAAAGTTTTATGATTGGTGTTTTCTCTGCGCTTGATTTGGTTGTATTTTATTTATTTTTTGAAGCTGGATTAATCCCAATGTTTTTAATTATTGGTATTTGGGGAGGAGCAAGAAGAGTTTATTCAGCATTCAAATTCTTTTTATATACATTGTTAGGTTCTGTTTTAATGTTAGTTGCAATAATTTCAATTTATTGGATTACAGAAACAACTGACGTGGTTCAACTATATGAAATTGGTATTGATGTTAAATATCAAAATCTATTGTGGTTAGCATTTTTTAGTTCATTTGCAGTTAAAACACCTATGTGGCCAGTTCATACATGGTTACCTGATGCACACGTTGAGGCTCCTACAGCAGGATCTGTATTACTAGCCGCAATTTTGTTAAAGATGGCTGGATATGGTTTTATAAGATTTTCTTTAGGTCTTTTCCCGGTTGCATCAGAGGTATTTACACCATTAATTTACACCTTGAGTGTTATAGCAATCATATTTACTTCACTGATAGCTTTAATGCAGGAAGATATGAAAAAGTTAATTGCTTATTCTTCAGTTGCGCATATGGGCTTTGTAACTTTGGGTATATTCACTTTGCAACAACAAGGAATTGAAGGAAGTATAATTCAAATGATAAGCCATGGCTTAGTATCAGCAGCATTATTTTTAACTGTTGGCGTAGTTTATGACAGAATGCATTCTAGATTGATAAGTACATATGGTGGATTAGTTTCTGTGATTCCAAAATATTCAATATTGTTCATGTTATTTGCTTTAGCATCACTTGGTTTACCTGGAACCAGTGGTTTTATTGGCGAGTTTTTAATATTAATGGGAGCTTTCAAGGATAATTTTTTAGTAGCTGTTATAGCAAGTATTGGAGTAATTTTAGGAGCTGCATACATGTTGTGGCTCTATAAAAGAGTAGTATTTGGAAAATTACTTAATGAAGATCTTAAAAAAATTTTAGATTTAAATAGATCTGAATATTTTATTTTATCTTGTTTAGCTGCACCAATCTTATTTTTTGGTTTTTATCCCGATCCATTAATAAACACTATTGAAGTTTCTGTTACCGATTTAATTAATATGCATAACACAAATATAGCTAGTAAATAATATGGAAAATTTAAATTTAATATTACCTGAAATTTTTATTTCTCTATCAATTATGTTTCTACTTATTTTGGGTGTGTTTAAAAATGAAAGTTCTAAAATTACTTTTAATTTATCTTTGTTTGCAATTTTAATTACAACAATAATAACAATCAATGAAACTTTCTCTGTAACTAGAGAAACTTTGTTTAATGAAAGTGTTGTGATTGACAGCATGTCCTCGCTAATGAAAATTATAACTTTAATTGGAGGTTTTTTAGTTTTAGTTATTTCGTCAACTTATTTAAAAACATTTAAAATATATAATATAGAATACCCAGTTCTTATTTTGAGTTCAATTCTTGGTATGATGGTAATGATCAGCTCAAATGATTTAATTGTTTTTTATATGGGCTTAGAATTACAGTCATTAGCTCTTTATGTTTTAGCCACATATAACAGAGATCAATTAAAATCATCAGAAGCTGGTTTGAAATATTTTGTTTTAAGTGCATTATCATCAGGACTGTTATTATATGGATGTTCTTTAGTTTATGGTTTTTCAGGTTCTACCAATTTTGATATAATATCAAATCAACTAAATTCTGAGGAATATGTTTTAACTTTTGGGATTGTGTTCATATTAGTTGGTTTAGCATTCAAAATTTCTGCAGTTCCATTTCATATGTGGGCACCTGATGTTTACGAAGGATCTCCAACAACTGTAACATTGTTTTTTACAATAGTACCAAAGATAGCTGCTTTGACTGTATTTATTAGATTTTTATATGTTCCTTTTTTAAATTTAATCGATCAATGGCAAATGATAATAGTTTTTTTATCTATAGCGTCTATGGTTTTTGGAGCAGTTGCTGCTATAGGGCAAACTAATATTAAAAGACTAATTGCTTACAGTTCTATAGGACATATTGGCTACACATTGGCTGGTTTAGCCACAGCATCAAACGAGGGAATTCAAAGTTCAATAATTTATATTTCTATTTATGTTGTTATGAATTTAGCTCTTTTTTCATGTCTATTAATGTTAAGAAGAAAAGATCAGTATTATGAAGATATTGATGATCTCTCAGGATTATCAAAAAATCATCCATTGTTGTCTTTATGTTTGTTGTTAATACTATTTTCTTTAGCAGGCATACCACCCCTAGCTGGTTTCTTTGCAAAATTTTATGTTTTTAAAGCAGTATTAGAGCAATCAATGTATTTCTTAGCTATAGTAGGGTTGTTATCAACTGTGGTTGCAGCTTTTTATTATCTAAGAATTATAAAAATTATGTATTTTGATGAGGAACAAGATAAATATGATACAGACCATAGCTTATGGCTAAAATTTTCACTGACAGTTTCAACTATATTAATTCTTTTATACTTCATATTCCCAAGTCAGTTAGTAGAAGTTGTTTCAAGAATTAATATTATTTAATGAAATTTAAAAAATTCAAATTTAAAAAAGTTAAAAGCACAAACAATACTGCTATAAGAATTATTAAAGAAACTAAATACAATTTAGGTATGGTTGTAGCTGAAACACAAGTAAGTGGTAAAGGTCAGTATGGAAGAAAATGGATATCATTAAAAGGAAATTTATTTATTTCTTTTTTCAATGATCTTAATAAAAAAAATCTATCGATTAAAGCTATAACAAAAATTAATTGTCTTTTAGTTAAAAAATTGCTCTCTTCATTTACAAAAAAAAAAATTTTATTTAAAAAACCAAATGATTTACTAATTGATAAAAAAAAAATTAGCGGGATTTTACAAGAAATCATATTTGTAAGAGATAAAAAATTTTTAGTTACTGGTATAGGCATAAATATTAAAAAAAATCCAATTATAAGGAATTATCCTACTACAAACTTGCAAGAGGTAACTAAAAAAAGTATTAGTAAATTAAAAGTAGAAAATAAATTAAAACAACTTTTTGAAAAAAATTTATCTAAACTTTATAAAATTAAATAATGTATATTCTGGGCGACATTGGTAATACCGAAACAAAATTATGCATTGTTTCTAAAAATAATAAAATTTCAAAAAAAATCACATTTTTATCAAAATCTGTAACCAACAATCAGCTAAATAGTTTGTTTAAAAAAAATAAAATTCAAGTAAATAAAATTGAAAAAATATTATTTTGCAGTGTTGTGCCTAAAACATTCGAAATAATTAAAAAATTTTTATCAAAAAAAGTTAAATCTCAATGTTTTGAGGTTAAAAAATTAAACCTAAAATCACTTATAAAAATCAAAGTAGATTATAAACAGGTGGGCTCAGACAGAATTACTAATGCTATAAGTTTAATGGACAATAAAAATAATTTTATAATTTTAGATTTTGGAACAGCAACAACTTTTGATGTTCTAATTAAAAATACTTATTACGGAGGCATTATTGCTCCAGGGGTGAGATTGTCTCTTAATACCTTGTCTGACAAAGCAACTTTGATTCCAAATATTGATTTAAAAAAGATTAATAAAGTCATAGGTAACAATACAATCTCAGCTGTTAGATCAGGCTTTTTTTGGGGTTATGCTGGTTTGATTGACAATATTATTAATTTAATTAAGAAAGAGACCGGAAAATCTTTTAAAGTAATTATTACTGGTGGATTTTCAAATTTGTTTAAAAACTCAATAAAAACGAAAGCAAATTACAACCAAGATATTACAATTAAAGGCTTAATAAAGATTTCAAAATTAATTAAATAATATGAAAGATGAATTATTATTTTGTCCCTTAGGTGGATCTGGCGAAATAGGCATGAACATGAATTTGTTCGGTTACGGGCAGACTAGTGATCATAAATGGATTATGGTTGACATAGGGGTAACATTTGCTGATGACACTATTCCAGGTGTTGATTTAATTTATCCAGATCCTGGGTTTATAGTTGAAAGAAAAGATAATTTATTAGGAATAGTTTTAACACATGCTCACGAGGACCACATAGGAGCTATTGCACATTTATGGCCAAAACTGCAATGTAAAATTTTTGCAACTCCTTTCACAGCTGTATTAATTAGAGAAAAATTTAGAGAAAAACAAATCGATATAACCAATAATTTACAAATTGTTGAGTTAAATGGAAAGGTTTCTTTGGATCCATTTGAAATTGAATACATTACTTTAACGCATTCAATATTGGAGCCAAACGGACTTAGAATAAAAACTCCCGCAGGAGTTATTTTACATACAGGAGATTGGAAGGTAGATCCAAATCCTCTAATTGGAGACAATATAAACGAAAAAAGATTGAAGGAAATTGGAGAAGAGGGTGTGCTAGCAATGATTTGTGATTCAACAAATGTTTTTAGTGCTGGTAGATCGGGTTCAGAATTAGATGTAAGAAAAAATATGTTAAACGTTATGTCTCGATTAAAAAAAAGAATTATAATAACGTCTTTTGCTTCAAACGTAGCTAGAATGGAGACAGCTTTTTATTGCGCAGAACAAACAGGAAGACAAATCTCATTAGTTGGTAGATCAATGCATCGTATTTATAAAGCTGCGCGACAATGTGGATATTTAAAAAATACAATTGAACCAATTGATCCAAGAGAAGCTAAAAATTTCTCAAGAGAAAAAATTGTATACTTATGTACAGGTAGCCAAGGTGAACCAATGGGTGCAATGATGAGAATTTCTAGTTATGTTCATCCAGATGTTTTTATTGAAAGTGGTGATGCTGTAATTTTTTCTTCAAAAATTATACCTGGTAATGAAAAAAAACTTTATAAACTTCATAACCAACTTGTTAAGGATGGAATAGAAGTAATTTCTGAAGAAACTGAATTTGTACATGTTTCTGGACATCCAAATAGAGAAGATCTTAAAGAGATGTATCAATGGGTAAAACCTAGGTGTGTAATACCTGTGCACGGTGAACATAGGCATATGATAGAACACATTAATTTTGCAAAAGAAATGCAAGTACAATATCCAGTTCAAGTAGAAAATGGAGATATTGTTAAGTTATATCCGGGCGATAAACCTGAAGTTTACGACAAGGCACCAAGTGGCAGACTTTATTTAGACGGAAACGTAAGTGTAGATCCAGACTCACAATCGATAAAAGATAGGAAAAATTTAAGCGCTAATGGATACCTTGAAGTAACAATAATGATTACACCCAAAGGAAATATACACAATAACCCCATACTTTCATTTCGTGGTTTACCTGTAGATGATAGAGCCGATTTTGTTTATGGGTTAGAGGAAGAAATAGAGAAGACTTCTAGAACTTTTAAAATTGGAAGTAAACAACAAGAACACAATCTTATTGATGCATTAAAAATTGCTTGTCGAAAATTTTCTAAAGAGAGAACAGGAAAGAAACCTTTTACCAATATTAATTTAGTAAGAATTTAATGAGCGCAACAGGCCTAGCTATTATCTATATAATTATATGGTGGATAGTTTTCTTTGCTATTTTACCGATTGATGTAAATCGATCAAAGACAGTAAAAATCGATGGTGAGGATCCTGGATCACCTGAAAATCCAAAAATGTTGAAAAAATTCTTATATTGTACTGGAATTACCACTGTCATTTTCATCATAATTTACTTATTAATTAAATTTGAATATTTAAATTTAAGAAATATGATTAATTAAGATGCTTTTATCAAATTCATTTATACCAATAATAAAAAATAATCCTTCAGAAGCAAAAATTAAATCTCATCAATTAATGTTGAGAGTAGGTATGATTAAGCAAGCATCAGCAGGAATTTATTCATGGTTACCTTTAGGTTTTAAGGTAATGAAAAAAATAGAAAACATTGTTAGACAAGAGCAAAATAAAATTGGAGCTCAAGAGATATTAATGCCAACAATTCAATCTAGTGATATTTGGAAAGAAAGTGGTCGTTATGAAGACTATGGTGAGGAGATGCTTAGAATAACAGACCGTCAAAATAGAGAAATGTTATATGGACCAACCAATGAAGAACAAGTTACTGAAATTTTTAGATCTTCAATAAAATCTTATAAATCACTTCCACAACTTTTGTATCATATACAATGGAAGTTCAGAGATGAAATTAGACCTAGATTTGGAATTATGCGTGGTAGAGAATTTTATATGAAAGATGCCTATTCATTTGATGTATCTGATGAAGAAGCTTTCTATTCTTATAATAAATTTTTTCTTTCATATTTAAGAACATTTAAAAGATTATCCTTAACGGCAATACCTATGGCTGCTGACACAGGACCTATCGGAGGAAATTTATCACATGAATTTATTATTCTTGCTGATACAGGTGAAAGTAAAATATTTACAGACAAAAGAATATTTAACCTTGATAGCGCTGATACTCAACTAGAAAAAGCATCTTTAGAAAGAATGAGAAAAAAATATGAGCAGTTCTATGCTGTAACTGATGAAAAATTTAATAAAGATGAATTTGAAAAAATTGTTTCTAAGGAAAATCAATTGATTACAAAAGGTATAGAAGTAGGTCATATATTTTATTTCGGCGATAAGTATTCAAAACCAATGGGAGCATCTGTTGATTTGCCAGGAGGAAAAAAAGATTTTGTTAAAATGGGTTCTTATGGAATAGGTGTATCAAGGCTCGTAGGGGCTATAATTGAGGCTAAATATGATGACAAAAATGAAATCATGAAATGGCCATTGTCTGTTGCTCCTTATGATATTGCTTTGATACCTATGATAAATAAAAATGACGCTTCAGCTTTAGATAAAGCTAAAAATATTAATAAAGAATTACTTAAAAATAATATTGATGCAATCATTGATGATACAGATGAAAATTTTTCATCAAAAATTAAAAAAATGAATTTAATTGGAGCTCCGTATCAAATTATTATAGGTAAAAAAAGTGAAGGTGATTCATTAGAATTTAAAGAAACTGGTGGAGAAACTCAAAATTTACCATTAAGTAAAATTATAGAAATTATAACTAAACAAAAAAATTCAATTTGATTTCTAATTTAGAAAAAGAAATTACTTTTAGATTTTTAAAAGCCAGAAAAAAAGATGGCTTTTTGAATGTAATTTCTATTTTTTCTTTTATTGGAATAAGTCTTGGAGTTGCAGTTCTTATTATCGTGATGTCAGTTATGAATGGATTTAGAACTGAATTAATCGACAAGATAGTTGGTTTTAATGCTCATGGAGTTGTAAAACCTTACGATAAGCCACTTGATCTTAATTCAGATAAAGATATTGCAAAAGGTATTTTATCAAATGATGGAGAGGCAGTTATTTTTTATAAAAATAATACCAAAGGAGTTTTGCTAAAAGGTTATTTGGAAAAAGACTTTAAAGATCTAGAAATTTCGAATAATGATAGTTTTTTTGGCTCTAAAAATTTAAAAGAAAATACAATTTCTATTGGTCGAGATTTAAGTAATACTTTAGGATTAGATATTGGAGATGAGGTTTCAATAACTTCACCCTCAGGTGTTCAAACATTAGTTGGATCTTTACCAAAGCAAAATTTATTTCAAATAATCTCAATATTTGAAAGTGGATTGTCAGAATATGATGAAAATATCGCTTATATAAATTTAAATACTTTAGAAGATTTTTTTGACAAAAAAATAGGTGATAGATTTTATGAGTATTATTTTAAAGATCCAAAAAATATAGAATATCATAAAGAAAACTTGATGAGATTATATCCTGATGCATTTGTATATACATGGGCCGATATGAATAGTTCACTATTTTCAGCACTTAAAGTTGAGAGAAATGTAATGTTTATTATTTTATCTTTAATTATTATTGTGGCTGCCTTTAATATAATTTCAGGTTTAACAATTTTAGTTAAAAATAAAACTCGAGATATTGCAATTTTAAAATCTATTGGTGTTTTAAATAAATCTATAATAAAAATTTTTTTTCTTGTTGGTGTTTCAATTGGAACTTCAGCAACAATATTTGGAATATTTTTAGGTGTAACATTCTCAATTTATGTAGAAAACATTAGACAATTTTTAAGCTCTACTTTTAATATCAGTTTATTTCCAGAGGAAATATATTTTTTAAGTAAGATGCCCTCAGAAATAAATATTAATTCTATAGTAATTATAACAATTTGTTCAATTTTAATAACAATAGTTGTTTCTATATTTCCAGCGCTTAAAGCAGCAAATATGGATCCTATAAAATCACTGAAGTATGAATAATTTTTTAGAATTAATCGATATACGAAAAAGTTTTACTACGGAAAAAAAAATTAATGTATTAAGAGGTCTATCTAGAAAATTTAAATTAGGTAAAACTTACGCAATAATGGGTCCCTCAGGTTCTGGAAAGTCAACTTTACTTAATTTAATTTCATTAATTGATAAACCAACATCTGGTACAATTAAGTTTGATAATCTTGAGATTAATTTCAATCAAAATGAAAAAAATGATTTAATTAGAGCAAAAAAACTAGGCATCGTTTACCAAGAAAATAATCTTCTTACTGACTTTACAGCACTGGAAAATGTTTATTTTGCTTCTTTATCTCTTAATAATGACAAAAAATTAGCATTATCTAAAGCTGAAAAATTATTAAAAAAAATTGGACTTTCAAACAGATTAAATCATTTTCCATCACAACTTTCTGGTGGCGAAGCCCAAAGAGTTGCAATAGCAAGAGCGATTATTAATGATCCTCAAATTATTTTAGCTGATGAACCAACTGGAAGTTTAGATATGAATACGGCTAAAGATATTTTTAATCTTTTAAACAATCAAAAAAGATCAGACAGAATAATTATATTTGCAACTCATAATAGATTTTTTGCAAAAAAAGCAGATTATCTATTGGAGATGAGAGATGGTAGTATAAAATCTTCTAATGCCTGAATCTGTAACTCAAAATTTTAATCACTTAAAAGTTCACACACAATATTCAATTTGTGAAGGTGCTGCAAAGATTGATGATCTTCAAGAATATTCAAAAGCAAATAAATTAAAATCATTAGGCTTATGTGATACTTCAAATTTATGTGGTGCTTTAGAATTTGCAGAAAAAATTTCTAAATCTGGGACCCAACCTATCATAGGAACACAAATTAATTTCAAAATTGGTGATACAATAGGATTACTCCCTTTATTTGCTTTAAATGAAAGTGGATATAAAAATATCATTGAACTTTCGTCTTTATCTTACCTTGAAAACAATGAACTAACCGATCCTCATGTTGATTTTGATAAACTATTAAATAATTCAGATGGTGTTGCAATTTTTTCTGGAACTGTATTTGGTTTATTTGGTAGATTATTTGAAAAAGGAAAGTTTTCAGAAATACAAAATCTTTATGATCAACTTAAAAAATCTTTTACTGACAGATTTTATATAGAAATACAACGTCATAATGATGTAAATGAAATTGGTTTTGAAAAATTTAATCTAAAAAAATCATCTGATTTAAAAATACCAATAATTGCAACTAATGAGGTATTTTATTTAAGTAAAGATATGTACGAGGCGCATGATGCATTAATATGTATTGGACACAAGACTTATGTAAATGAAAAAAATAGATTGAGATTTACAAATCAACATTATTTAAAAAATAACTCTGAAATGTCAGAATTATTTGCTGATATACCCGAGGCTTTAGAAAATAATTATAATTTTCCTTTAAGATGTAATTTCAGACCATTACTTTCAAGCCCTATTTTACCAAATATTAGCACTGACAAAGATGGAAATGCAGACGAAATTTTAAAAAAAGAATCTTTAGAAGGACTAAAAGTAAAATTTAATTCAATGCTTGAAACAAAAACTGATGAACTAGAAAAAAATTCTACTTATTTAGATTATAAAGATAGGCTTAATCATGAACTTTCTATTATTATTGAAATGAAATACTCGAGTTATTTTTTGATTGTTTCGGACTATATTAAGTGGGCTAAAAATAATGATATTCCTGTGGGACCAGGTAGAGGATCAGGAGCTGGATCTTTAGTAGCCTGGTGTTTGTCTATTACCGATGTTGACCCAATCAAATTTAATTTAATTTTTGAAAGATTTTTAAATCCTGACAGAATTTCCATGCCTGATTTTGATATAGATTTCTGTGAAGAAAAAAGAGATCAAGTTTTCAAATATTTAACAAAAAAATACAAAGATAGCGTAGCTCATATAATTACTTTCGGTAAATTAAAAGCTAGAATGGTCATTAGAGATGTAGGACGCGTACTTGGTTTAGCGTATGGTTTTGTTGATAGTATATCAAAAATGATACCATTTGATCCATCTAGACCACAAAATTTAACACAATGTATAGCTGGTGAACCTAGACTACAGAAACTTATTAATGAAGATCCAAGAGTAAAAAAATTAACAGATTTATCCTTAAAACTAGAGGGACTTAACAGAAATGTAGCAACCCATGCAGCTGGTGTTGTAATTGCAGATAAAAAACTCACTGAAGTAGTTCCATTATATAAAGATGCGTCAGCAGATTTATTATTACCATCAACTCAATTTGATATGTACTCAGCAGAAAATGCTGGTTTAGTAAAATTTGATTTTTTAGGATTAAAAACTCTAACTGTAATTAATAATACACAAAAATTAGTTAGAAAAAAATATAAAAATTTTGACATTGAAAAAATAAATTATGAGGATCAAAAAGTTTTTGATTTATTATCTTCAGGCAAAACTGTTGGTTTGTTTCAAATTGAAAGCGCAGGAATGCGAGAGGCTTTGATTCAAATGAAGCCTAATCACATAGAAGATATTATTGCTTTAGTGGCATTATATAGACCAGGACCTATGAGCAATATTCCAACTTATAATGATTGTAAACATGGAAGGCGAAAACCTGATTATTTACATCCACTTTTAGAAGAAATTTTAAAACCTACATACGGAGTAATTATTTACCAAGAGCAAGTAATGCAAATTGCACAAAAACTGTCTGGATTTACAGCAGGACAAGCCGATCTGTTAAGAAGAGCAATGGGTAAAAAGAAACGGGCAGAACTTGAAAAACAGAAACAGGGATTTATTGCAGGAGCTGTTCAAAATGGAATTCCAAAAGATGTTGCTGCAGGAATTTTTTTAAAGATTGAACCATTTGCTGAATATGGATTTAACAAAAGTCATGCAGCAGCATATGCAATTATTTCTTACCAGACTGCTTTTTTAAAAACATATTATCCAAAAGAATTTATTGCAGCATCAATGACTATGGATATTTCGAATCAGAATAAATTAAGTGAATTTTATGAGGAATTAAAAAGATTAAACGTTGAAATTGTTCGTCCTGATATAAATGAATGTTTTGCAGATTTTAGAACCAAAGATGATAAATTTTATTACGCTTTAGGTGGTATTAAAGCAGTTGGATATGATGCAATATCAAATATAGTTACAGAAAGAATTTCTAATGGAAAATTTGATTCTATTAATAATTTTATTGAAAGAGTAAACCCAAAAGATATAAATAAACTTCAATTAGAAGGTTTGGTTAAAGCTGGTGCTTTTGATAATTTAAATTCGAACAGGCAAGCCTTATTTGAGTCAATTCCAAGTATAATTGCTAAAAGTAAAAATTTATTTGACAATAAATCTATTAACCAAATAGATTTATTTGTAGAAGATGAAACTATAAAAAATGATTTAATATTAAAAATAGATGATTGGAAATTTGAGGAAAGATTGTCAAAGGAATTTGAAGCAGTAGGATTTTTTATCTCAGATCATCCTTTAAATCAATTTATTGAAATTTTTGATGATTATAAAATAAACAATTATTCTTCATTCATTTCTAAAAATGATTTAAATAACTCAAATATTGCAGCAACTTTATTAAAAGTACAGGAAAGAAAAACAGCTAAAGGCACTCCTTATGCAGTTTTAAAATTAACTGACTTATCAAGTGTATTTGAGCTTTTTATTTTCTCAGATGTTTTAGAATTAAATAGAGAAATTCTCAAAGAAGGTAGCTCTCTAATTTTGACATTGTTTAAAAATGTTTCCAACGATGAGAATAGATTAACTAGAATTAATGTCCAAAAAATAGTTTTACTTAAAGATTTATTTAATAGCCCTATTAATGAAGTATCATTCGATCTTAAATCTAAAAAACAAGTTAAAGAAATATCTAAAATTTTAAAATATGAGGGAAAAACAATAGTTTGTATTAATTTAGTCGATAAGGGAAATATTCTTAAATTTAGACTGAAAAAAGCACGTAAATTAGACAGAAAATCGCTAAATCTTTTAAGAAATCAAGAAATTCAAGCACTAATTAGCTAAATATTAACTTGTTAAATTTAGTAAATATTTGTAAATACTCGTTAAATTTAATTAACACGCACACAGTTGTTGGTTTTATACCTCCGGTCCTTAATTGGAAATTACTGTGGTGGCTTAACCGGGAATAAATATGAAAATACCTAACGTTACAATACAACAATTATTAGAAGCAGGCGTTCATCTTGGACACAAAACTTTAAGATGGAATCCAAAAATGAAAAAATACATTTTTGGTAAAAGAGACTCTATACACATTATTGATTTAACTCAGACACTCGAGTTGACAAAGGTTGCTTTAGAAAAAGTTTATAACACAATTGCAAATAATGGAAAAATTTTATTTGTATCAACAAAAAAACAAGCCTCAGAAGCTATAGCTGAAGTTGCTAAAGAAACAGATCAATATTTTGTCAATTACAGATGGTTAGGAGGAATGTTGACAAATTGGGGAACAATTTCAAATTCTATAAAAAAATTAAAAAAATTAGAAATCGATTTAGCAGCTGAAAATAGAGGTTTTACAAAAAAAGAACTTTTAAAAATGAGTGTTAAAAAAGATAAACTGCAAAGATCTCTAGGTGGTATAGCCGAAATGAAAAAAGTTCCTGATTTAGTATTTGTTATAGACACAAATTATGAATCACTTGCTATTGCTGAGTCAGCAAAACTAGGAATTCCAATTATAGCAATTTTAGATAGCAATTCTAACCCAGATAACATTGACTTTCCAATTCCAGGTAACGATGATGCAAGAAGAGCAATTGATCTTTACTGTACTTTAATAAAAGAGACAATTAATAGCGCAAAAAGTTCAGCTTCTATATCTGAGCCTATGAAAGATAAGACTAAAGATAATCAGAAAGAAGATAATACAAAAACTATTCAAGAAGTAGATAGAGAAAAATTAGAAAAAAAGTTTTCAAAAGAGAAAAAGGAGAAATTAAATTAAATGAGTAACATTGAAAATGTTAAAAAACTTAGAGAGGCAACTGGTGCTGGTTTTAAAGATTGTAATTTAGCTATAAAAGAGTCAAATGGTGATTTGGATAAAGCGATTGAAATTTTAAGAGTTAAAGGAATATCAAAAGCTTCAAAAAAAATGTCTAGAGAAGCAAAAGAAGGTGTAGTTGTTGTTAGCGGTGATAACAACAAAACATCAATAATAGAAGTTAATTGCGAAACTGATTTTGTTGCAAAAAACGAGAATTTTATTAATTTTGTAAAAGAATTAAGTGAATTAAATAATAAAAAAAACTCAAATATCGAAGAATTAAAATTATCAAAAATGAAAAATGGAAAATCAGTTGATGATAATTTAGTTGCATTAATTGCAAAAATTGGAGAAAAAATTACAATTGGAAAAGCTAAAACAATAGATAATTCTGGCGGATTAAATAACCATTATCTTCATACTGTAGTAAAAGACAATGTAGCAAAATTAGCTGTTATAGTTTCCTTAGATACAAAAGACAATTCCGATATTGTTAAAAATTTCAGTAAACAATTGTCCATGCACATTGCTGC
>CACJCG010000001.1 GCA_902591845.1 uncultured Pelagibacteraceae bacterium | reverse complement strand
TATTCTGTTTGTATCAGTTTAATTTAAAAACTTAATCAATACTTAGCCCGCTTGGCACTTTATCTGGTTTACCTAGTGGTCTCTGATTTCCACTTCTGCCAGTTAAAGACTCGAGAAAGGAAACAAGTTGATCAATTTCTTTATCATTCAATTCTACTGAATGAATATCAATGCTTGATAGAATTCTGTCTTGTTCTCTTTTGTCTAAAAAAGTTACAAAATCAATTTCTTCTAACCAAGGTGCTTTAGGTAAATTTGCATATTCTGGTTTCCATTTTTTATTCATTTTTATTGGATTTAAATGATGTTTAATTATTGATTTTAAAGTTGGATAAGCACCATTATGACCATAGGGAGCTGTTAAAGAAACGTTTCTTAATGCTGGCGTTTTGAATTTATACATATCCTTTATATTGTCCGTTTCAACCATACGTCCAACGTCACGTGCATAAGGATCAAAAGGCCTTGTCCTTCCAGGCCCAAACTGAGGAATTCCTATTGAATGAAATTTTTGATCTGACAACAAAGATCCTGAATGACAAGAACTACAGTTAGCTTTTCCATAAAATAAATTCATCCCATTTATTTGATTTAAAGTTAAAGCTTGCTTATCTCCATTCAAATATTCATCAAAGGGAGAGTCAAAAGATGTCCATTCATGAATTTCAAATGCAGCAATTGAGTTAACAATATGTGTAATGTTAATATCTAAAGGGCTGTTAATATCATTAAAAGCAATTTTAAATAACTCAACATACTCTGGAATTCCTCTAATCCTATGTGTAATTACAGGCCACACTCTATCAATTCTCATGCTATCTTTTCCAACTTTTGAGACTAAACCTATAATTTCATTTTCACCTGGATTTCCTGCCATCTCAAACTGTCTAGTCATTGGAAATAAAGCTTGAACTGCAACTATATTATCAAGCCCTTTGGGAAGAGCTTCTTGAGCAGGTGTATTAAAACCGTTACCAAATATATTCGATTTAGTTACTCTTCCATCATGTAGCAAAGTAGTAATGTCTTTAAATCCCAAATTCCATAAAGCTAATGCATTTCTTGGAATTCGTTTTTTTATTTTATCATCACCCTTGCCTGCAGTTCTCTCTAACCCTATTCCCTGACCTCCTTCACCAATGCCCAATGAAAGTCCATCTGAACCACCTAGGTCATGACTATGACATGTTGCGCAGGCTATATTTCGGTTTGCAGATAAAATTTTGTCATGGAATAAAAGTCTTCCAATTTTAACTTTTTCTATATCAACTTTATGGAAATCTTCCTTCTTTAGTGGTTTTGGTAATTCTGTTGCGTAAGTTTTATTTACTGAAATTAAAAATGGAATTATAAATATTATTATTTTTAAATGATTAAATATCTTTTTATACTTTTGTTTCTTCCATCCATAGTTTTTGCAGAAATAGAAAATGCTCGAGATTTGATGGAGCAAGGAAAATTTAAAGAAGCTATGGAGGAACTTATGCCAGCGGCTAGATCTGGTAATGCTGATGCTGAAGAGCTTATTGGTATTATGTACGCTATGGGTCTTGGTGTTGAAAGAGATGATGTTAGAGCTTTTGAATGGTATCTCAGATCCTCTATGAAAGGTCATCCTGGTGCTCAATCTGGTGTTGGATGGTATTACGAAATTGGCAGAGGACTTCCTGCTCCAGATCTTGTTAGAGCTTATATGTGGTACGGTTTGTCTGCTATTGGCGGAGATCCCGACGCTGCAATTTCTCAGGAAGAAGTTGTAAAAAAAATGACTCCTGAACAAATTGAAAAAGCTCATATTCTCATAAAAGATTATAAATCTTGGATATATCCTTTTAGATAATGAGGCGAATTAAAATCCGCCCCATTACATTAATTTGAAATTACAAATCTTTTTTGTATGCGCTTGATGCTCTTTTCTCTGCACTCGCCACAGCTTTAGTTAAAGCGTTGAAAATTTCTTTTCCACCTTTAACATTAGCTTTAAACCAATCATACACTGGACTAGCTTCTTTTTTAAAACTAGCTTTTTGATCAGGCGTAGGAACGTATAAATCTCCACCACCTGCTACAAAGTCTTCATAAGCTTTGATTGATTTTCTCTTAGGAGAAGCAAAAGTTGCTTGTTGCAAAGCATAGAAACCATCAGTCACAACTTTTTTAAGATCTGTTGACATTGATTGATATTTTGCATTATTCATCCACCATAATGCTCCCATGTATGCATGACCATCTAAAGTAACATATTTTAGACCTGCATCAGGAAACTTCATGTTCATAATGTCAGTTATTCCATTTTTAGATCCTTCAACTACACCAGTTTGAAATGATGTAAACAATTCAGGCCATGGAATAGGAGTTGGAGATGCGCCCAATGCTCTTACAAGTTCCTGAGGTAAATCAGCTACAACTGTTCTGATTTTTAAACCCTTCATGTCAGATGGATTTGCAACTCTTCTTTTTGTATTAGCAAAATTTCTCCATCCTCCAGTATTTCCAATTGTCATCAATCTAATTGAGTCATTAGAATCTTTTAGAGCCATTTTTCTCATTGTTCTTACAAAATCACCTTGCATTACATCTTCAGCAATTCTGTCATCAGCCATTAGATAAGGTAAATCTAAAACTTGAACGTATGGGAATACACCTGCGGCACCTCCAGATGTAGAAATATAAATATCTATACTTCCATCAGATACACCTTGTAAACACTCAGCACCTTTTGAACAAAGCTGCGTTCCTACAAATAGTTCTACAGCTATCTTTCCATTTGAAGCTGCTTCTACGTAGTTTTTAAATACTACAGCACCATCATAATCTTCATCTTGATCATTAGAGTTCATTGTCATTCTCAAGTTATAATCTGCAGCTGAAACAGATGCAGTAAAACTAATTAAGAATAATAATGAAAAAAATGATTTTATTATTTTACTCATAATTATTTCCCTCTCATTAAATATTTATGTATGAAAACTATACTTAAATTGAATTCGAGAGTCTATCGACTAGTAAAAAAATATTCAGATTTATTTTGCGAATCCAGTAAGCAAAGGAATTGTCATCGAGATTGATGGAAAATATGTTATCAAAAATATAACTATAGCCTCTACTGCCAGGAATGGCAATATAGCTTTTGCTATTGTTTCAACTCTTTCACCAGATACAGAGGATGCAACAAATAATACAAGACCCATAGGTGGAGTTGCTAAACCAACTGTCAGATTAACAGACATTATTATTGCAAAATGCACAGGATGAACTCCTAGCTCAACAAAAACTGGTCCAAGAATTGGTCCCAAGATAATTATCGCTGGGCCTGCATCTAAAAACATTCCAACTACAAATAGTAAAATATTTATAAGAAATAACAAAACATAAGGGTTATCAGTTAGACCTAAAACAAATGCAGCAAGATGCTCAGGTGCATGAGATAAGCTCACTACAGTTTTAAAAGCCATTGCAGCACCAACTAAAAGAAGTACCACTGAAGATACCATCGCTGCTTTTGTCATCACTTTAGGAACATCTTTCCATTTTAATGATTTTAAAACAAATAGACCGATAAACATTGCGTAAGCTGCTGCTACAGCTGATGCTTCTGTTGGGGTAAAAATTCCACCAAGAATACCACCTAAAATTATCACTGGTGTCATCAAAGGAAAAAAAGCTTTTAGAGATGCCTTGCCTCTTTGGCTCCAAGTTGTTTTTTCGGTTACTGCTGGAAAATTATATCTCTTGGCCATAAATTTTATTGTGACCATCAAACTAACTCCTACTAAAATGCCAGGTACAATTCCTGCTAAAAATAATGCAGCAACACTCTCGCCCATTACATATGCATAAATAATCATTATCCCGGAGGGTGGAATTATAGGCCCAATTACAGAACTCGCTGCTGTTATTGCGGCAGCAAATTTTTTTGTATAGCCTTGCTTTTCCATTGCAGGAATTAGCATTGATCCAATTGCTGAAGTATCAGCTACAGCTGAACCAGATAAGCCTGCAAATAACATTGAAGTCAATACATTAACGTGAGCTAATCCACCTTTTAAGTGACCCATCATCGCTTGACTAAATTCAACTAGTCGATGAGTTATTCCTCCCCTATTCATTAACTCTCCTGCTAACATAAAAAATGGTATTGCCATCAAAGGGAAGCTATCTATTCCATTATAAATATTTCTATAAAGCATAGCCCCATCTCTAGCTTGATCATTTAGCCAAAGCAAAATTCCTGGTGCTGCTAACAATCCAAAAAATACAGGCAAGCCAATTAACAAAAATAATAAAAACAAAGGAAGAAACCAAACTAACATTATTGTGTCTCCAATTTTTGTTTATCGTAATCTTCAGGTAATTCTAACTTTGTAAAATTAGTAAGAATATTTCTTAAGATTAATTCTATATTCACAGAAATTAAAAAAATAATTCCCACAGGTAATGACATATACATCCAAGCTAATTTTATTGGTTCTGCTTTTCCGCCAATTAAATGAAAAGGAATTTTTATCGATGAAGAATTAAATATCCATCCAGCATTAATATGTTTAAATCCTAGTTCTAAACCTATAACTAAGACAAAAAGAGATACAATTAACAAAAACAAAGTTAACAAAGTTGAAATAAGTTTTGGCAAAAATCTTTCTAATAAATCAATAGAAACAAATCCACCCCATCTATATGCAGATGGCGCAATCAGTCCTGTCATCCATAACATCAAAAATCTAGCAACCTCATCGGGCCACGGTAGTGCGTTATTTAATACATACCTAAAAAATACCTGTACCAAGATAACAATCACCATCAAAAATATTGCTATCCATGCAAACTGTCTGCCAATTCTTAAAAAAAAAGTATTTATTTTCTCAAGGGTATTAAAAACAAAAAGGAGAATATTAATTGTCAAATTCACAGCTAAATTTATTTTAAATATTTAATAAATACAACTTTAATCAAAAAACTAATTTACTTTATAGAATAATTCTCGTATTAAAAATGCTCTCTAAAAAATTGATATATAATTATGAGTAATAAAAAAAGGATATTAATTATTCAAAAAGTCCATGAAAAAGGTATGGAATTAATAAATAACCATCCTAATTTTGATGTTGAAGTAACTGATGACACTTCAATAGAAAATTTAAAATCAAAATTAAAAGATTGCGATGGTGCATCAATAAGAATTGCAAAGCTTCCTGGTGAAACCTTTGAAGAAGCAAAAAATTTAAAAATTATTTCAAGACATGGCGTTGGTTATGACAATATCGATTTAAAAAAAGCTAAAGAAAAAGATATAAAAATAGCAATAACAGCTAATGCTAATGCTGTTACGGTTGCAGAACATGTAATGTTTGTTTTATTAAATATTGCAAAAAGAAAAGACTTATTTGATAAAACAGTAAGAGATGGAAATTTTAAAGACAGAAATAAATTACCAAAAACAATAGAAGTTTGGAAAAAAAATTTTTTGATAATGGGTTTTGGAAGAATAGGAAAAGCTTTAATTAAAAGATGTCTGGGTTTTGAAATGAATGTATTTGTTTATGATCCATTTGTAGACAAAGATAAAATTGAAGAATTAGGAGGAAAAAAAGTAGAAGATCTAGCCGTAGCAGTAAAAACCATGGATGTTATTTCGCTGCATATGCCTTTAACGAATAAAACAGAAAATTTAATTAATTATGATTTATTAAAAACAATGAAAAAAACTTGCATTATAATTAATGCAGCAAGAGGTGGAATTATTCATGAAGAAGATCTTGATAAAGCACTAAATGAAAATTTAATTTTTGGAGCTGGTATTGATGTTTTTAAAAAAGAACCACCTGATGATAATAATCCACTTCTAAAAAATGAAAAAGTTTACTTAAGTCCGCATACTGCAGCTTTTACCGATGAATGTATGACAAGAATGGGTAAAGAGACAATTCAAAATATTATTGATTTTTTTGAGGAAAAGTTAGAAAAATCTAAAATTGTAAAACTTTAACATGAAAATTAATTTTAAAAATTTTGGATTTTTAGAATTTTTAGTATCAGCATCTGCAATCTTTGTAGTTAGTATGTTAATTTGGACAGCAAGTACGAGACCAGCAGTTGAAGCTAAAGCTAATTTAGTAAAAGAAAATCACAACAAAGTGGTTGATCTAATTAATGATGAAATTAACAAATGTGGTAATAACGATGAAGGTAAATTTACTGTTTGGGGTGATCCATGTAATGGTGAATGGATAGCTGATAAAGTTGTAAATTATATCAATGAAAATTTAAAAATAGAAAATCCATTTTCTGATGACTCAAAAGTAAAAACTGATCCTGATCCTAGAATAAAAGCTGAAGGTAAAGCTGGTCAAGCGGTTGAAATGGGAGTGATCTTTGTTATGTCCTCAAATTTTTTGCCTGATCCTGGTTCTGAATGGATTGTTGGCACTTGCTTTAAATCTCCATGTGTTGCAGCAGGAAATAACGAACTTACTTCTATTTACAGGTAATCAATTTTTATAGATATCTATATTACTGCTATTTAAGGTTTTGGTTAAATATTTATAACCAATCTTCGCGTATTCAAAAGGATTTGCTTTTGCTGGGTCTTGCTCAGCTTCAACCACTAACCAGCCTGAATAATTTTTTTCTTTTAATACATCAAATAATGGTTTGTAATCAATACAGCCATCTCCAGGCACAGTAAAAGCGCCCTCTAAAAATGCTCCTCTAAAACTTAAATCTTCTTTCAAAGATTTTTCTAAAACTTTTTTTCTAATATCTTTACAATGCATATGAATAAGTCTTTCACTGAAATCTTTTAATATTTTAAGAGAATTTCCCTGAGCAAATAACATATGACCAGTGTCTAAAGTAAGTTTAACACTATCATCAGTATTTTCTAACAATCTTATTGTATCTTTCTCAGTTTCTATAACTGTTCCCATATGATGATGGTAAGCAAGAGGCATTCCTTCGTCTTCTAAATATTTTCCCATTTCAGAAATTTTTGAATAGTATTCCTTAGCTTCATCAAGATCCATTTTTGGTCTTGTTGAAAGTTTTCTGTTTGGATCTCCTTGAATTGAACCTGAAACCTCTGCAAAAACCATACAAGGTGAGTTGCATTCTTTAAATAATTTTAGCTGATCTTTTATTAAATTTTTTTCCTCAATAACGCTATTTTTTCTTAAATTTGCTCCATACCAACCTGAGCAAAGATTTAAATTAAACTCTTTTAATTTAGGAATTAATTCTTCAGATTTTTTAGGAAATTTTCCCCCAGACTCAATTCCAATAAAACCTGCCTGACTTGCTTCTGATAAGCATTGTTCTAAAGAAGTATCGCCTCCTAGTTCTGGCATGTCATCATTACTCCATGCAATCGGCGCTATTCCTAATTTTACTGACATAAATAAGTCTTATATATATAAGTTTTAAAAATGAAATCTAAAAAATTAAAACTAGGTATCATTGGAGGTGGACCTAATTCTTGGATTGGTCACGTACATAGAATTTCATCAAGGTTTGATGATAAATATGAAATTGTAGCAGGAGTTTTTTCAAGAAATTCAAAACAATCAACTTCTTTTGGGAAAAGCATTGGTGTTACTGAAGAGAGATGTTATTCAAATTATTTAACGATGGCCAACAAAGAAATTCTTCGAAAAGATAAAATTGATGTTGTGTCAATAATGACACCGCCAGGGAGTCATCAAATTATTGCTGAAAAATTTATTGATAAAAACATTCATATTATTTCTGACAAACCTTTTGCAGCTGATCTAAAACAAGCCAAAAGTTTATTTAATAAAATTAAAAAGAATAGAAAAATTAAATATGCTCTAACGCATAATTATTCGGCCTACCCCATGGTTCGAGAAGCCAAAGTATTAATTGAAAAAGGAAAAATTGGAAAAGTAGAAGATATTAATTTTGAGTATGTTCAAGACTGGAGTGAAGGAAAAACAATAAATAAAAAAAACTCTAGAAAAATGTTTCGTTGGAAACTTGATAATAAAATTGTAGGTGTCTCAACAGTTTTAAACGAGCTCGGGTCTCATGCTTGTCATCTTGCCAGTTATATGTCTGGATTAAAAACTAAGAAAGTTTTTGCTGATATTACTCAGGTATCAAAAACAGTTAAAATGGATAACAATGCTAAAGTGTTAATTGAATTTGACAATGGTGCAAAAGGAATGCTTTGGACAAGTTGTACTGCAAGAGGCGGAGTTTATGGTTTAAGAATAAGAATTTTTGGATCTAAAGGAAGTTTAGAATGGGTACAAAATGATCCAACTTATCTAAAATACAATCCATCTAAAGGAGCTGTTAGAATATTAGAAAGAGGATTTCATGACACAAGTATTTCTAAAAAATTTTCTAGAATTAAATTTGGTCATCCAGAGGGTTATTTGGATGCTTTTTCTAATATCTATAGAGAGTTTGCTGCTTCATTAAAATCAAAAAAAAGAACTTTCTATCCTAATGAAGATGAGGGTTATGAAACTGCTAAATTTATTGATGCATGTAAAAAATCCAGTAAATCAAAAAAATGGATTAAACTATGATTAACGTTGCTTTAATTGGTCTTGGAAGAATTGGTCAAATGCATGCTAAAAATTTATTTTCTCATAAAAGTTTTAAATTAAAATATACTTTTGATATCAATACAAAACTTAATCAAAAATTATCAAAAAAATTTAACTCAATATCTATTAACAATCCACAAATTGCTTTCAAAGATAAAAATATAGATCTAATATTTATTGCATCAAGTACACCAACGCATATCAAATTAATTGAGGAAGCAGCTAAATATAAAAAAGTAATTTTTTGTGAAAAACCTTTAGATTTAAATATTGATAAAGTTAACAAGTGCCTAAGAAAAATTAAAAAACTAAATCCAAGAATACAGCTGGGATTTAACAGAAGATATGACCCGGGGCATAGTTCGTTAAAAAAAGAACTTCAAAAAGGAAAGATAGGACGGCTAGAAAAAATTATAATTACTAGCAGAGATCCTGCGCCTCCTCCTTTAGATTATTTAAAAGTTTCTGGAGGTATATTTAAAGACATGATGATACATGATTTTGATTTGGCTAGATTTTATTTAGAAAGGGATGAGGTTAACTCAATTTTTTCAACAGGAAGTAATCTTTCAGACAAAAAATTCGATAAAATTAAAGATTATGAGCTTGCCTCATGTATTTTAAGATCAAAAAAAGGTGTGCAATGTATAATTACTAATTCAAGACATTGTAGTTTTGGCTATGATCAAAGAGTGGAGTTGTTTGGATCTAAAGGAATGTTGATTTCTGGAAATAAAAAAGAAAACGAGACAGAAACATATACTAAAAATAATACTTCTCAAAAAAAACCTCTTCTTAATTTTTTTATTGATAGATATATTGATGCTTACAGGCTTCAGCTTGATGAACTAGCAAAATACAAAATAAAGAAAAACAAACCTATATCTAGTTTTGAAGATGGACGAAAAGCTCTTATAATCGCTAATGCTGCATCAAGTTCTTTAAAACAAAAAAAAGAAATTAAAATAAAATTCTAGATTCAACTGAAAATTGAAAATCTACAATAGTTATAAACTGTATATAAAAATTATACATTTTTAAGTTGTCATCTTTACAACTTGGTTTTTTCTATGTTAACGTTCGCGCTTTAAAAGTTAATTTTTTAATAACGAGAGGGAAATATAATGAAAACATTATACAAATCATTATTAGCTTTTGTTGCTTGGGTTATGCTTTCAGTTTCTGCATTAGCAGTAGACGTGATCGTTGTATCTCACGGACAAGCTAACGACCCGTTTTGGTCTGTTGCTAAGAATGGTGTAGATAAAGGATGTGCAGATATGGGAATATCTTGTAAGTACACTGCACCTGCTACTTTTGACATGGTTGAAATGGCTAAATTAATTGACAACGCAGTTTCACAAAAACCAAAAGGTATTGTGATTACTCTACCAGATGCTGCTGCTTTGGGAAAATCTGTTAAAGCTGCCATCGCTGCTGGTATCCCAGTAATTTCAATGAACTCTGGTTCAGATGACTTTGCATCACTAGGTATCAGTGCTCACGTTGGACAAACTGAGTTCGAAGCTGGTGTAGGTGGCGGACAAAAAATGAAAGCTGCTGGTGGAAAAAAAGCATTATGTGTTAACCACGAAGTTGGAAACGTTGCGCTAGACAGAAGATGTGCTGGATTCAAAAAAGGTTTTGGTGGATCTGTTGACATCTTAGGAACTTCTAATGACCCAACAGAAATTCAAAAAGCTGTTGCTGCTAAATTAGGTGGTGGATATGACACTATACTAACTTTAGGTGCTGGTCTTGCAGGTGAAGCTGCTCTTAAAGCTTTAGAAGCTGCAGGAAAAGTTGGCTCTGTAAAACTTGGTACATTTGATATGTCACCAGGAATGTTAAAAGCTGCTGCTGCAGGTAAAGTAGAGTTTTTAATTGACCAACAACAATACCTACAAGGTTACTTACCAATAGCAATTTTTGGTCAGTACATGAGATATGGAACAATGCCAGCTGGTGTAGTTATGACTGGTCCTGGTTTCGTAACTCCTGACAATGCTGCTAAAGTAATTAAGTGGGCAGCTCAAGGTTACAGATAAAAAAAACATTTTAAAAGGCCTAGCTAACTTTTGGTTAGGCCTTTTTTTTTAAAAAAATTCAAAACAAAATGTCTGAAAAAGCAAAAAGTATTTCATCAAAAAAATCTTCTGGACAAGACGAAAGATTAAAAGAAGTTTCTAAATTAAGATTACTTTTAAATAGACCAGAGCTAGGTGCTGTTGGTGGTGCTATTTTGGTATTTATATTTTTTGGAATAGTAGCGGGTGACACTGGAATGTTTAGTGCCTATGGAACTCTTAACTTTTTAGATGTCTCTGCAAATTTAGGAATAATTGCAATTGCAGCAGCGATGCTAATGATTGGTGGTGAATTTGATTTATCAATTGGATCAATGATTGGTTTTGCTGGAATATGTATAGCAATCCCAGCTATTTATTGGGGTTGGCCGTTATGGGTTAGTATTATTTTTGCTTTTGCGATGGCAGTATTAGTTGGATATTTCAATGGTATCCTTGTTGTAAGAACTGGGCTTCCATCTTTTATAGTAACTCTTGCTATGTTGTTTATTTTGAGAGGAGCAACTTTAGCAATTACAAGATTAATTACAGGAAGAACTCAAGTTCCAGGCTTAAGGGTTTTAATTGAGAACGATCCAATCGCTTGGATGTTTGCAACCGACACTTTCAAATGGTTGTTTACTTGGTTAGGTTCAATGAATTTGATTGCATTAAGAACTGATGGAACTCCATTAGCTACTGGTATTCCTCCGTCAGTAATATGGTTTATTGCAGCTACACTTTTTGCAACATGGATATTAATGAAGACTAGATATGGAAACTGGATTTTTGCATCAGGAGGAGACAAAAATGGTGCAACAAATGTAGGTGTACCAGTTGGAAGAGTGAAAATAAGTTTGTTTATTGGAACTGCAGTTGCAGCTACAATTTTTGCAACTATTCAAGTTTTGGATGCAGGTTCTGCTGATACTATGAGAGGAAATTTAAAAGAGCTAGAGGCAATTGCAGCGGCAGTTGTTGGTGGTTGTTTACTTACTGGTGGTTATGGATCTGCAATAGGTGCAGCTTTTGGAGCGTTAATATTTGGAACTGTTTCAATGGGTATATTTTATACAGACGTTGATACTGATTGGTTTAAGGTCTTTTTAGGCGCAATGATGTTAATAGCTGTAGTATTTAACAATTTCATAAGAAAAAGAGTAACAGAAAGTAAATAATGTCAGAAAATCTAATTGAATTTAATAATATAAGTAAATTTTTCGGAAAAGTGATCGCTCTTAAAGATGTCACTATGAAATTAAAAAAAGGTGAGATCATGTGTTTACTTGGTGATAATGGTGCTGGAAAATCTACATTAATTAAAACTTTAGCAGGAGTACATAAGCCTGATGAAGGTGAAATAGTTATTGAAGGTAAAAAAACTATTTTTGACTCCCCTAAAGATGCATTGGATATGGGAATAGGAACAGTTTACCAAGACTTAGCACTAGTCCCATTAATGAGTGTTACTAGAAATTTTTTCATGGGTAGAGAACCATTAAAAGGACCTCTTTTTTTAAAAACTTTTGATATTGAAAAGGCAAATCAAATTGCTGCGGAAAGAATGGGTCAAATAGGAATAGATGTAAGAGATCCTTCTCAAGCAGTTGGAACAATGTCTGGTGGTGAAAGACAATGTTTAGCAATATCTAGAGCTATATATTTTGGTGCAAAAGTTTTAGTTTTAGATGAACCAACTTCTGCCCTTGGTGTGCATCAAGCATCGATGGTTTTAAAATATGTTGTTAAAGCAGCTTCCCAAGGTTTAGCAGTGATTTTAATCACTCATAATGTTCATCACGCATATCCTGTGGGAAATAGTTTTACAGTTTTAAACAGAGGAAAAAGTTTAGGAACATTTAATAAAAAAGATATAAGCAGAGAAGAACTTTTGGGAATGATGGCGGGTGGTGAAGAGCTTGACAAACTTGAGGTGGAACTCGAGGAAATGAACAGAATAAACAACTAATTTTTTCAAAAAAAACGCAGATAATTTAACTATTTTTTAGGTGAAACAATTTGTACGTACATTTTTTATTTAATTTAAATTACTCTTCATAAAAAAAGGAGGATAAAATGGCTAAATATTTTGTAATGGGAAATTACACAGCAAAAGCTTTTCAGGGTTTTATGAAAGACCCATCACAGGACAGATCTGCTGCAGTTAAAGCATTAACTGAATCTGTTGGTGGAACTTTTGAGTCATTTGCAATAACTAGAGGTCCATACGACTTTGTAGCTGTAACTTCAGGAGATATGCCTTTTGAAAATTTTGCAGGTGTAAAATTAGCAGTTGAAGCTAGTGGAACAGTTGAGAATATGGTTATCCTAGAAGAAATGGATATGAATAAAGCTGCAGAGCATGCGGCTAAAGCTATGAGTGGTTACAAACCTGCTGGTTAATTTTTTTTAACTTCCGGTTAATTAATTAACTGGAAGTTAAGCACTTTTAAATAATGTTGGAAATAATTTACCCTCTACAGGATCACCATTTTTATAACCAGCATCTTGCATAGCTTTCCTATAATTAAAACTTGTCCAATCTCCATCGTAACTAATTTTTGAACCTTCTTTTGCTACTCTTAAAGTATAACGGCTTAAAGTTTTTTTTGGAATAATTTCATTTAGAGATCCATGAAGAGTTCTCATATCAAAAATAACAGCATCACCTAATTCGCAATCCCATTGTAAAAATTCATATTTATCTTTATTACCTAATATGTCAGGTGGAAGTTCATATTTTTTTCCATTAACAGTACACTCATTTCCCTCAATTTTGTGTCCATCTTTGAATAAAATTCTTAAAAATAATTTATTCCATAAATGTGAACCTTTAACCCAAACAACTCCCTCATCTTTTTTTGTCTTTTGGAGAGGAAGCCACAACACACACATGGTTCCATCCATATCAAAATAACTTATATCGTGGTGAAAAGGCGTAAAAGATTTAGAACCAGCTTCTCTAAGAAACCAATTATCCATTACCAAATTTATTTTTTTTGCCGACATTAGCTCTGAGGCAATTTGTGCATAAGGTGAATTAAAGACAAAATCTTTAAATTCAGAAACAAGATGCCACGTCCAGTAGTCTTCTAAATAAGCTGGAACATTTTTTTTTACTGTATGAGATTTAAACCTTGGACTTGGATTCTTTATATCTCTTTCGATTCCCTTTTGAAGCTTATTTATCCAAGACACATCAAATTTGTTTTTTAAAAATATTGCACCATCTTGTTTAAATTTATCGATTTCAAGCTGGGAAAGAATTTTCTTCATGTTATTAATACAACAATATATTATAAAAAACTTAATATGAATATTCTTAAAGATAATTTTGGAAGAGAATTTCCTTACATTAGAATGTCAATAACAGATGTATGTAATTTTAAATGTGGTTATTGTTTACCAAATGGCTATCAAGTCGATAAAAGTGATACTAGAAAATTTCTACATTTAGATGAAATAAGAAGACTATCAAAATGCTTTTCTCTTTTAGGTGTTAATAAAATTAGAATAACTGGTGGAGAACCTACAGTGCGAAAAGATTTTTTTGATATTATTAAAGTTTTAAAATTTGACACAGGAATTGAAAATATAGCTATAACTACTAATGGTTATCATTTAGACCAAAAAGCAAAATTATTAGCAAACAGTGGTCTGACTGGAATAAACATAAGTATAGATAGTTTAAATCAAGAGATTTTTAAAAATATTACCGGTCATGATAGGCTACCAGAAGTTTTAAAAGGAATTGAAATTTTACAAGATGTTGGTTTTAAAAACATTAAAATTAATGCTGTACTTTTAAATGGAATAAATTCATCGAGAAAAGATTTTGATGAATGGTCAAAGTTTATTAAAAAAAATAAAATTGATTTAAGGTATATAGAGTTGATGCGAACTGGGGATAATTTAGAATATTTTAAAAAATATCATATCTCATCTAAAATTTTTAAAGAATATTTGGATGAAAATAAATGGATTTACCAAACATTTGGCAAAGATGCTGGCCCTTCTTTAAATTATATAAACCCTCAATATAAAGGTAAATTTGGTATTATTGCTCCTTACTCAAAAGATTTTTGTAAATCATGTAATAGATTACGAATTACATCAAGAGCAGATTTAAGACTCTGTTTATTTGGAAATACAGGTGTAAATTTAAGACACTTATTACAAAAAGATGACCAACTAGATGAATTAAGAGACTTAATATTAAAACAAATGAAGTTTAAAAAAGAATCTCATTATTTAGAATTAGGTAATACTGGCTCAACAAAAAATTTGTCAAAAACTGGAGGATAAATTGAAATTAAAAGTAATTAATCAAAATTCATTGAAAGATTGGGCTAAAGAAATTTTTAAAGATAATTCTTTTCATATGATTGATGTCTCTTCAAAAAAAGAGACATTCCGAAGAGCATTAGCTTCAGGTAAAATTTTTGTTGGGAAAGAAGTTTTTAACCTAATTAAAAATAAGACAATGCCTAAAGGAGACCCTATATCTTTAGCTGAGGTAGCATCTGTATTAGGGGTAAAAAAAACAAGTGAATTAATTCCTTTATGTCACCCATTATCAATTGACCACACCGCTAGTAAAATAATAATGAATGAAGAAGATAACTCCTTAGAAGTATTTTGTGTTGTGTCTACTTATTCTAAAACTGGAGTAGAAATGGAAGCTATAATGGGTGTTAATGCAGCGCTAATTACAATTTATGATTTAAGCAAAATAGTAAACCCGAATCTAAAAATTGATAATATAAGATTGTTAATTAAAGAAGGTGGAAAAAGTGGTTTATGGAAAAATCCAGAAGGCATCCCTGAATTCTTAAAAGATTTATTTTAAAATGAAAATTAAAGTAGAACTTTTTGGAGCAAGTAGAGATTTTAGCAAAAATAATATACTTGAATTAGATATTAATAATAATTCAACAATAAAAGATATCAGACATGAAATTATAAATTATCTGAAAAAAAAATTCGATGGAAATCAAAATTATATAAAAATTGTTAATTCTTCTGCATTTTGTTCAGAGAAAGATAACATTGTTAGCGACAATTATAAAATAACAGAAAATGAAAAAATTGGTATTATACCTCCTATCGGAGGAGGTTAATGCTTCATACAAATATAATAGATATTAAAAAAAAAAAATTATCAATTAATGATGCTGAAAAATTTATTTCATCATCTGATTATGGTGCATCAATTTTTTTTACAGGAACTGTAAGAAATCAAAATAATGATAAAAATGTTATTGGCATAACTTATGATAGCCATGATACTCTTGTTTTGAAAAGTTTTAATGAGATTTACAATGAAACTGAGAAAAAACTTAATATTAAAAATAAAGCTGTTTTTATTGAACATGCAAAAGGTTACTTAAATCTTAAAGAAATCAGCATAATTATAGCAGTAGCCTGTAAACATAGAGATGAGGCGTACATATTATCAAGATACATAATTGAAGAGATTAAGAAAAGATCTCCTATTTGGAAAAAGGAACATTACACCAATAATAAAAGTGATTGGTTAAAAGGAAACCCATTGGTAAATGAAAAAATTTAAATATTCAGAAATTACACCAGAATATATTTATAAAAATAGACGAAAATTTATTAAAAATTTAGGTCTTGCAGCGGGATCGATGCTTTTAAACCAACATTTAATAACTTCAGCGAATGCTAGTACAAAAAAAGAAAATATGAAACTGACTGAATACAGATATATAACAACTTATAATAATTATTACGAGTTTGGCACTGGTAAATCTGATCCAGTAGAAAGATCACAAAAATTCAAAACTAAACCTTGGGATATTACTATTGATGGTGAAGTAGAAAATCCAATTACGATTTCGATGGAGGAAATTATGGGAATGTTTCCGTCAGAAGAAAGAATTTATAAATTGAGATGTGTTGAAGGATGGTCGATGGTAATTCCATGGAATGGATTTCCATTAAGTAAAATATTGAAAAAAGTTTCACCTACAAATAAAGCAAAGTTTGTAAAATTTACATCAGTGCTAGATCCGGAGCAAATGATTGGACAAAGATTTCCAATTTTAGATTGGCCTTACAAGGAAGGTTTAAGAATTGATGAAGCTATGCACGATTTAACAATATTGGTTACTGGGTTATATGGAAAAAAATTACCTAACCAAAATGGAGCTCCTTTAAGATTAATGGTTCCGTGGAAATATGGATTCAAAAGTTCTAAAGCAATTGTCAATATAAAATTAGTAGAAAAAATGCCAACATCTTCTTGGATGAAAGCCTCTCCCAAAGAATATGGCTTTTATTCAAATGTAAATCCAAAGGTGGATCATCCTAGATGGTCACAAGCTACTGAAAGAGTTATTGGTGAAGGTATAATAAGTCCAAGAATTCCAACGACTATCTTTAATGGTTATGGTGATGAAGTAGCAAATTTATACGCTGGCATGGATTTAAAAAAATATTTTTAATGAAAAGCTTTTTAAAGCCTAGTATTTTCACATTAAGTTTAATTCCATTTATAATAATTACTTACAAAATTTTCTTAAACAAGCTGGGACCTGAACCTGTAAAAGAAATAACCCATTTTACTGGAGAATGGACATTAATATTTATTTGTTTAACTTTATCAATGAGTCCACTGAAAAGATTTACTAATTTTACATTTTGGATAAAAATTAGAAGGATGTTGGGATTATTTGTATTTTTTTATGCCACACTTCACTTGTTAACTTATATTGTTATTGATTACAGACTTGATTGGAGTCAAATAATAGATGATGTTGTCAAAAAAAAATATATTTTTGTAGGTTTTGCAGCATGGCTTTTATTAATTCCGCTAGTATTAACCTCATCAAAAAGAATGATAATTTTATTAAAAAAAAATTGGAATAAATTACATAAACTTATATATATTATCGCTATCTTTGGATCACTTCATTTTATATGGTTATCTAAAACAATTTTCTTTAAGCCATTAATATATTCGTCAATAATTTTATTGTTATTAATTTTAAGAATAAGATTTAAAAAAACTATTTAGCGTCTTGATCATTATCAACAACTAAACATATTTCTGATTTTGTTAAAAATCTCTTTCCTGTGCCGTTATCTAAAGAAAACATGCCGCCAATTCCATTAACAGCATCTATTGTAAGATCTGTATGTTTCCATTTTTCGTACTGATCTCCATTCATATAAAAAGGAACCCCACCAATTTCACCTAGTTTAACGTCATTATCACCAAGTGGAAATTCACCTTCAGGGAAACACATTGGCGCACTTCCATCACAACAACCTCCAGACTGATGGAACATTAATTTTTCTCCATATCTTTCTTGGAGCTGAGATAGAAGACTTAATGCTGATTTTGTTGCAGATACTTTCATTTTTAATGTCCGGCCCATGATTTAGAATCATGGGCCAGTATATATTATTGTTGATTAAAAGAAGCCTAATTTCTTTTCAGCATAAGAAACATGTAAGTTCTTATTCTGTCTGTAATGATCAAGCATCATTTTATGAGTTTCTCTTCCAACTCCTGATTGCTTATAACCACCAAATGGTGAGTGAGCTGGATAAGCATGATAACAATTTGTCCATACTATTCCTGCTTGTATTTCTCTACCCATTCTGTGAGCTATATTTCCATTTCTTGTCCAAACAGCTGCTCCCAAACCATAAAGAGTATCATTAGCAATTTCTAATGCTTCTGCTTCATCTTTAAATTTAATCACAGATACAACAGGGCCAAAAATCTCTTCTTGAGAGATTCTCATTTTATTATTAGCCTCAAAAACAGTTGGCTGAATATAATTACCTTTTTCCAATCCACTGTTAAGTTTAGCTTCACTTCCACCTGTTAGTACTTTAGCGCCCTCTTTTTTACCTAATTCAAGATAAGATTTGATCTTTTCCATCTGCTCTACAGACGCCTGTGCTCCGATCATTGTTTCCATTTTCAAAGGATTATCTTGTACAACTGCTTTTGTTCTAGCGATACATTTTTCCATAAATTTATCATAAATAGACTCATGAACTAAAGCTCTACTTGGACAAGTACAAACTTCACCCTGGTTAAGATTAAACATTACAAAACCTTCAACACACTTATCTAAAAAGTCATCATCTTTATCCATAATATCTTCAAAGAAAATGTTTGGAGATTTTCCGCCTAATTCCAGTGTAATTGGAATTATATTTTGTGCAGCATACTGCATTATTAATCTTCCAGTAGTTGTTTCACCAGTAAATGCAACTTTAGCAACTCTTTTTGAAGATGCTAAGGGTTTACCTGCTTCTAATCCGAAACCACTTACGATGTTTACAACTCCTGGAGGCAATAAATCCCCAATAAGCTCCATCATTACCATAATTGATGCTGGTGTTTGTTCAGCTGGTTTTAAAACTGAACAATTTCCTGCAGCAAGAGCTGGTGCCAATTTCCATGTTGCCATTAATAATGGAAAATTCCAAGGAACAATTTGACCAACTACTCCTAACGGTTCATGAAAATTATAAGAGTATTGATTATTACTTATTTCTGCAATAGATCCTTCCTCAGCTCTAATCACTCCAGCAAAATATCTCCAGTGATCAATAACTAAAGGTAAGTCTGCTGCCATACACTCTCTAATAGGTTTGCCATTATCCAAACATTCAGCTACAGCTAAAAGGTCAAGATTTTTTTCTAAAACATCAGCAATCTTATTTAATATATTAGATCTAGTAGTGATGTCAGTTTTGCCCCACTCTTTAAAAGCTGCATGTGCTGCATCTAATGCTGCCTCAACATCTTTTTCGTTTGATCGTGCTACAGAACAGATTTTCTCATTAGAAATCGGGCTCACATTATCAAAATATTTACCTGATTTAGGTTCTACAAATTTTCCATTAATGTAGTTTCCATACTGGGCTTTAAATGGAAATTTAACCTTTAAATGAGAAGTATCCAGAACTGAAGACACTTTAATTGTTTCTGCACTCATTTTTTTTACCTTTCTTTTGTTAGTTTTATTTTTAAGTTTAATGTTTTTTCTAGATTGTTTAGAACGCTTCTTAGTCGCAGACTTTTTTGCTACAACTTTTTTTTTCGTTTTATTTTTTTTTCTAGAAGATTTGACCAATTTATATTTTTTCTTCTTGGTCTTTGATTTTGCTATTTTCTTTTTCTTAATAGCCATAGATAATTAAACTAATAAACTTGTTTAAAGTCCATTTATAAAAATCATAATTTACTACTTAGAATTGTATCGATACTATATCTTGTGCTTCTCTATTTTGTGATTAATAGTCTATTCATGAATGATAATCAAAAAAAAGAACTACAATCAGCAGCTTTTGAAAGATTGTTGAAACATTTAGATGAAAGAAAAGATGTTCAAAATATTGATCTAATGAACCTTGCTGGTTTTTGTAGAAATTGTCTATCTAGATGGTTTAGAGAAGAAGGTGAAAAAAATGGAGTAAGCATGTCAGACTTAGAGGCTAGAGAACATGTTTATGGAATGCCTTATTCTGAATGGAAAGAAAAATATCAAAAATAGTTATTTTTCTTTGAGTCTTGGAAACAATTCAACAAAATTACAAGGTTTGTTATTAATATCTAATTGATGTTTTAAAATCCCATCCCATGCATCAGTTACTCCACCCGATGAACCCGGTAAAGCAAAAATATATTTACCGTTAGATAAAATTGCACAAGCTCTAGATTGAATTGATGAGGTTCCAACTGTTTTTAAACTTATTGTTCTAAAAACTTCACCAAATCCAGGTATGTGTTTATCAGCAATGTCTTCTAATGCTTCTGGAGTAATATCCCTCCCAGTTAAACCAGTACCTCCAGTCGTAATAATTACATCAATTTCTTTTTTATCCGTCCAATCTTTTAAGATTGATACAATATCGTCTTTATTATCTTTGCAAATTTTTCTTTCAATTAATTTATGATTAGCTTGAGCAATTTTATCTACAAGGATTGCGCCTGATTTATCGTTATCAATTGTCCTCGTATCTGTTACAGTTAATAAAGCAATATTTACAATCATAATTTTTTTAAATGATTATATTAACAATATTTTTTTTTATAACAGCAATTTTATACTCTAGTGTTGGTTTTGGTGGAGGATCTACCTATCTTGCTTTATTGTTAATTTGGGATATCCCCTTCTATATTTTTCCAATTATAGCCTTAATTTGTAATATTATTGTCGTATCTGGTAATTCTATAAATTTTTTAAGAACAAAGAATGTAAATTTAAGTTTACTTCTACCTTATTTGATTGGATCTGTACCTTTTGCTTTTTTTGGAGCTACTATTTCGATAGGTAAGAGTTTATTTGAGATTTTACTGTTCCTTATTTTATTAATAGCAGGAATTTTTTTACTATTAGAAAGCAAATCATTCAATAAAGATCAAATAAAAATTAAAAAAATCCCAAAAATTTTTTCTATTATTATTGGTTCAATTATTGGATTTATATCTGGGTTGGTAGGAATAGGTGGAGGAATATTTTTAAGTCCAATTTTATTTCTTCTTAAAGCTGGTTATCCAAAACATATTACAAGTACCGCATCTCTATTTATATTAATCAACTCTATGTTTGGTGTAGCAGGACAGCTAACAAAAGATATAGTTTTAAATGAATTCTTGAACTATTGGCCATTATTTATTGCTGTTTTAATCGGTGGACAAATTGGAAGTTTTCTAAATATAAAATTTTTATCAAATAAAATATTGGCTCAAATTACTTCCATTTTAGTTATCTTTGTCGCAGTTAGAATCGGTTTTAGATTAATAGCATAAGGTTGAATATAATTATTTTTAAGATATTTAAAGCTATATGAAAAACATCAAACCATTTGGTCCATCCATAGGTAAAGCAAAAATATCTAAAAAGTTTTTAGCTGTCTTAAATAAAGAAATTGATAATAAAATTTTAACAAAAAATAATGATTATAGTTCCAAACTAGCTAGTCAAATTAAAAAAGAAATTAAAATTTCAAATAATTTTATAAAAAAAAATTTAGAGAGAGAAATAAAAAAAAATATCAAAGATTTTCTTAAAAATGAAAAAATTAAAAAAGTTAAAAATATAAAGATATTAAACTTATGGGTGGTTAGTCAATTTAAAGATGAATATAACCCTGTTCATTATCATGATGGAGATATATCTGGTGTAGGTTATTTAAAAGTCCCAAAAGATATGACTAAAAATAAACTTTTAAAAAATAAAAAAGATAAGACTAATGGCACAATTGATTTTATAAACGGACAAAAGAGTTTTTTAAGCAGAAGTATTTTTAATATTGTGCCTAAAGAAAGAGATCTTTTAATTTTTCCGAACTACTTAATGCATACCGCATATCCTTTTAATATTAATGCTGAAAGAAGATCTTTCTCTTTTAATACTAAGGTTTTTTTTAAAAAGTAATGATTAACAAAGATTATTTTAAACAAACTAGAATTTTAGACGGAGGGATGGGTCAAGAATTACTTGCAAGAGGAATGAAACCAAATTCAACATTATGGAGTGCTAATGCAATATTAGATGAAAATTACCATCAACTTGTTTTAGATACCCACGTTGATTTCATAAAGGCAGGGGCAGAAATCATTGTCACAACTACTTTTGCAACACGACAGAAACGTTTAAAAGAAAATAACCTTTTGGATAAATTTGAATATCTCAATCAAAAAGCAGGTGAAATTGCTCAAGCTGCAAAACAAAAGTTTCCCAACACTCATATTGCTGGAGGTATACCTCCTCAAAATTTAACATATGAAGCAGATGATAGAAATGATGATGAAATAATTGAAAATTTCAATTCTCAAGCAAAAGCTTTAAATGAATATGTTGATTTTTTTTACTTTGATGTTTGGAGTAGTATTAAAGAAGTTAAATGTGGAATTAAAGCTATAAAAGAATTTAAAAAACCTTATTTAGTTGGATTACATATATCTGAAGGAAGAACTTTACCAAGCGGGGAAAGGATTAAAGAGGTAAAAAATATAATTGATGAAAATGCTCTCGGGGTGATGCTGTCTTGTGTTTCTCCCGAAAATTTTGAGAAAAACTTAGAAGAATTAAAAAATTTAAAAATACCATTTGGTTTCAAATTAAATGGTTTTGTTACCACTAAGCTAAAGGAAAGTTATACATCTATTTTTATAGGTAAAAAATCTAATCCAAATGAAATTTTAGGAAAAAGACAAGATTTGACACCAATTAAAATTCAAGAAATTGCAAAAAAATTTAAAGACGCTGGAGCAACTATTCTTGGAGGATGTTGTGAAACAAGCCCTTCACATATCAAAGCAATCGCAAAAATTAGGTAACATTTTTATAATCTGCTTTTCTTGCTAAATATATTCCAATAAATACAGCAATTAATGCAACTATGATTTTTGAAGTAATTATTTCATTGAGGAATATATATCCTAAAATAATCCCAAATATTGGAATTATATATGAAACTTGTGAATGAAATATAAGACCATTAGTTTTTAAAATTCTGAATCGCAACAACCATGCTACACCAGTAGGAAATACTCCTAAATATATTACAGATATAATTGAGTCTATTGAAGGATTTAAGGTCCAAGGCTTTTCAAAAATTAAAGTAAATGGAAGAAGTATAATTGTTGACCAAATTAAAATTGAACCAGTAACATTTTCGTTTTCTTTATTACTGATTTTTAAGGTTATTACTCCTCCAATTACATAACAAGTAGATCCGAGCAAAATTAAAAGTGCAGCAACAAAGTTATTTTCATTTATCAAAAAATTATCTGAAAATAAAAAAACTATTCCCGAAAACCCTATTAACAATCCAATAGTTTTTAATAGATTAAATTTTTCTCCTTTTAAAAAGAAGTGAGCAAGAACAGTTGAACTTAATGGTGTTGTAGACATCAAAATAGCTGCTAGGTTACTTTGAACAAAATTTACTCCATATGATATAAGTATGAACGGAATAACTAAATTTACTAATCCTATAATTGCAAACCACTTCCAATCCTTCGAAAATGCTTCAATTTTTATATTTTTATAAAAACATAAAATTAAAACTGGTATGGCACCTAAAAAAGATCTTAAAAAACCTATTGTGATAGGTCCAAATGAATATGTAGCAATCTTAATATTAAAAAAAGCTGATGCCCATATTAATGACAACAAAGTCAATAACAAATAATCAATTAATTGGGGTTTTCTCATTCTACTATCTCTTTTGTTTCACCTGAGGTTAATGCTTTTAAATTTTCGAAGTCTATTTCAAAAACTGCGTTAGGATGACCTGCGGCTGCAAAAATAGAGGAAAATCTATTTAAAGTTTCATCAATAAAAATTTTTATTTTTGTTAAATGTCCTGTTGGAGATACTCCGCCAATTGTATATCCAGTAATTTTTTTAACATCTTCTGGGTTAGCCATTGAAACATCTTTTTCATCTAAAATTTTTTTTAATTTATTTAATGAACACCTTTTGTCTCCAGAAACTAAACATAAAATAAAACTATCCCCTGCTTTAAAAAGTAAGCTTTTGACGATTGCTCCTACTTTACAACCTAAAGCTGCAGCTGCATCGTTAGCTGTTCTGGCAGTTTGCTCTAAAACAATCACTTTAAGATCTGGGTTAAATTGTTTTAGAGATTTTTCTGCTCTTAAAACTGGCTCTTTATTTAATATTGAATTCACAGATTTAATATATTTATTATTTTAGTGACTAATTACACTACTTATGTGAAAATTGCATAGGTGTTATTTATTAAATAAGCAATATTTTTAAGTATTTTTTTGCTAATTAGGCCGAACAAAATTATATAGGAGACAAAATGAGTGCAGCAAAAGTTTTAAAATTTATTAAAGAGAAGGAAGCAGAGTTTGTAGATCTAAGATTCACTGATCCAAGAGGAAAACTTCAACATTTAACAATGGATGCCTCAATAGTTGATGAAGATATGTTGAATGAAGGTGTGTTTTTCGATGGTTCATCAATTGCTGGTTGGAAAGCAATTAATGAGTCTGACATGATTTTAAAACCTGATACTGCAAGAATGTTCATGGATCCTTTTACGTCTCATAATACAGTAGTTTTGTTTTGTGATATTCTAGATGCAATTAAAAAAGATCCATATGAAAGAGACCCAAGAGGTGTTGCTAAAAAAGCTGAAGAATATTTAAAAGCCTCAGGTATTGGTGATAAAGCCTTCTTTGGACCTGAGCCAGAATTTTTTGTATTTGATGATGTAAGAATCAAAAATGATATGAATGAGTGTGGATTTAAATTAGATAGTAAAGAAGGTCCATATAACTCAGGTAAAGAATATGAAAATGGAAACATGGGACACCGACCTCAGATAAAAGGAGGATATTTCCCTGTACCACCAGTTGATAGTGAACAGGACATGAGAGGTGAATATCTTAAAAATTTGAAAGAAGTTGGTATTAAAGTTGAAAAACATCACCATGAAGTTGCTCCCAGTCAGCACGAACTTGGAATGTATTTTGGAACTTTAGTTAATCAAGCAGATAACGTGCAGTTATATAAATATGTTGTGCAAATGGTTACACATTCATTTGGAAAAACTGCAACATTTATGCCAAAACCAGTTGCTGGTGACAATGGTTCAGGTATGCACATCCACCAATCAATTTGGAAAGGTGATACACCGGTATTTTCAGGTGATGCTTATGCAGGTTTGAGTGAAACTGCTTTACATTATATTGGTGGAATTTTAAAACATGCTAAAGCAATTAATGCATTTGCTAACTCTACAACAAACAGTTACAAAAGATTAATTCCAGGTTTTGAAGCACCAGTTCTTCTTGCATATTCAGCTAGAAATAGATCTGCTTCATGTAGAATACCAATCACATTAAGTAAAAAAGGTGCAAGATGTGAAATTAGATTCCCAGATGCTGCTGGAAACCCATATTTAACTTTTGCAGCAATGTTGATGGCAGGTATTGATGGAATTAAAAATAAAATTCATCCAGGTGAGTCTTTTGATAAAGATTTATATGAATTACCACCAGAAGAGGTTAAAGCTATCCCAACAGTTTGTGGTTCTTTAAGAGAAGCAATGGAAAGTTTAGATAAAGACAGAGAGTTTTTAACTCAAGGGGGTGTCTTTACTGATGATCAGATTGATGCTTACATTGCTCTGAAGTTTGAAGAGATACACAAATTTGAGCATGCACCTCATCCTGTGGAGTTTGAGATGTATTACAGTAGCTAATAGACTTTATTACTGTTTAGTTGTTGCAATTGAATCTTTGTTAACACCTTTTTTGACTACGTAATCTTGTGTGCCATTCGCACCGGTTTCAACCTCTTTACGTAGTTCTTTAAAGAATGCTTTTTCCTTTAAAGAGTCTTTCAAGTTTTTAACAAGATTTTTAAACTCAAATTTGTTCATATAGAATCTATATATTAGATATGCATATAATGCAATACTGATATGCAATTTATAGGATAATACAACTTATGATATTTTAAACGACTCTCCGCAGCCACATCGCTCGGTTTCGTTAGGATTATTAAAAACAAATGATGAAGATAATTCCTCTTTTTTGTAATCCATTTCAGTTCCAAGAAGATACATAATTGCAGCAGAATCAACAAAAACTTTTACACCCTTATCTTCAATTACTTCATCGCTGGGATTTAACTCTTTAGTATACTCCATTACATAAGACATCCCTGCACAACCGCCTGATTTTACTGATACTCTAACACCTATAGAATCTTTTTCAGCATTAGCCATTATCTCTTTTATTCTTGAGGCTGCGTTATTACTTAATTTAATTATAGGGTTCATTATAAATTCAATTCCAATTTTGCTGCTTCTGACATCATATCTTTGTTCCATGGCGGATCCCAAACTAGCTCAAGATCAACATCCTCAATACCTTCAACTTGCATAGCTCCCTCTTTTACCTCTTTTGGTAAACTTTCTGCAACCGGACAGTTTGGAGTTGTCAAAGTCATTTTGATAATAGCAAACTTTTCATCTTTTACTTTAATATCATAAATCAAACCCAATTCGAAGATATTTACAGGTAACTCAGGATCATAAATTTTTCTCATTTCTTCAATTATTTGTTCTTTTTTTGACATAATTTAATTCTCAGTTTTTACTTCTTCTGTATTTTCTTCAAAAGCAGAAACCATTGTGTGCCAAGATAAAGTTGCACACTTAACTCTCATTGGATATTGCTTAACACCAGATAAACACATTAGTTTAGTTTTTTCGTCTTCGCTCAAATACTTGGATTTTAATTCAGGATTTTCTTTAATCATGCCTAAAAAATCCTCAACTATTTCTTTAGCCTCATGCTCATTTTTTCCTTTGATCAAATCTGTCATTATAGAGGCTGAAGCCATTGAAATAGCACAACCACTTCCCTCAAAAGATGCATCTTCTACAATTTTTTGTCCATTAAGTTTTAAATAAACATGAACGTTATCACCACAAAGAGGATTGTTTCCTTTGGCATCTTTATTAAAACCTTCTGTCTTTCTAAGATTTCTTGGATTTTTACCATGCTCCAAAATTATTTCTTGATAAAGTTCTTTTAAATTCATTATAGGTTAAATATTTTTTTACAGTTGTTTATAGACTCATTTAGCTGATCTAAATCTTCTTTTGTATTATATATGCCAACTGATGCTCTTGCGCTTGCTGGAATATTTAATTTATCATGAAGAATTTGACAACAATGATGTCCTGCTCTTATCGCAACCCCGTCTTCGTCCAAGATAGTTGCTATATCATGAGGGTGCACTCCTTCTATTGTAAATGATAACACTCCCCCTTTATTTTTTGGATTTCCAATAAGTTTAACTGAGTTATTTTTCTGTAATAGTTCTTGTCCGTATTCAACTAAATTAGCTTCGTGTTTCATAACATTTTCTATACCAATGCTTTCTAAAAATTTTATTGATTGATCAAAAGCAATTACTTGTGCTGTAGCCATCGTCCCTGCCTCATACTTATTTGGTAATTCACCATAGGAAATCCTATCTTTTTTAACTTCATTTATCATTCCTCCACCACCTTGGTATGGAGGTAATTCTTCTAACCATTTTTTCTTACCGTACAAAACTCCTAAACCTGTAGGTCCATACATTTTGTGACATGAAATTGCATAGAAATCACAATCTAATTCTTGCATATCTAGTTTTAAATGTGGCGCTCCTTGACATCCATCAACTACAACAATAATTCCTTTTGAATGTGCAAGCTGAGTAATTTCTTTTACCGGTAAAATTGCACCTGTTACATTAGACAAATGAGTAATTGAAATTAATTTTGTTTTTGGAGTTATTTTCTTTTCTATTTCTTCGAGAGTAATTTCACCTTCGTCATTTATTTCAGCAAAATTAATTTTAATATTTTTTGATTTTCTTAAAAAATGCCATGGAACATAATTTGAATGATGCTCAAGTTCTGTAATTAATACTTCGTCACCTTCCTGCAAATAACTTTGGCCTAATGTATTAGCAATTAAATTTAATGCTTCTGTAGCTCCCTTTGTAAAAACAATTTCATTTTTATCTTTAGCGTTAATATATTTTTGAACAGATGTTCTTGTGTTTTCGTATAAATTAGTTGCCGCTACAGCAAGATAATGAACACTTCTACCAACATTTGAAAATTGTTTGGTATAAAATTCATTAATTCTATCCACTACTACCTTAGGTTTTTGAGATGAGTTCGCACTATCTAAATACACCAGATCGTTATTTTGAATTTTTTCATCAAAAATTGGAAATTCTTTTTTTATCTGATCAATTTTCATTCTTTAATTCCAATCATATTTTTTATTAAGTTTTTTATTTCCGAGTCAGTAATTTTTTCCACAACATCAAGCAGAAAACCATTGATTAATAGCTCTCTTGATTGCTGATAACTTAAACCTCTAGACATTAAATAAAATATAGAATCATCATTTAAGCTACCTGACGCTGAACCATGGGAACATTTAACGTCATCGGCGTAAATTTCTAGTTCTGGCTTGGCATTAAACTCCGCCTCTTTATTTAATAATATTGCTTTGCTCAATTGGTATCCATCTGTTTTTTGAGCGTCTGAATTTACAAATATTTTTCCTTGATACACTGCTTTTGAGCTTTCATCTAATACACTTTTAATTAGTTGGTAACTTTTTGTATTTTCTGTAAGATGATTAATTATTGATCTGATTTCGTGATGTTTATCATTATTCAATGAAAAAACACCATTTACAAAAGCTGATGCATAAACTCCATTTAAATTACAATTTATCTCATTTTTAGAAAAATTTGATCCAGAGGATAAAATAAATGTTTCAGAAATACTATTCTTATCTTGATCGATATTGTTAAAAGCATATTTAATATTTTTATTTTCAAATTTATCTACTTTATAGTTTTTTAAAACTGCATTTTCCTTTAATTCAAAGTTGTAAAATATATTTAAAAAATTCTTTTCAGATGCATCATTAAACAAATCAATTAATCTTAATGAGCTATTTTTATCTAGCTCAAAGTTTAGTCGTAAGTTAATGTTTTTAGACCAAATTTTTGAGTTTGTTGTATGATATATAATAAGAGGTTTTGCTAATTGATAACCTTTTTTTACCAATATTTTAAAACATTTATAAGTAAAGGCATTGTTCAAATCAGATAATGAATTGCTATTTTTAAATTCATTTATAGTCTCTGATTGATCAATTATTTCTATTTGATCTTTTTTTTCATATTCAAAATCAATTTTTTCAATTCTACCATTTATAAAAACTATTTTATTATGCTCTAATCCATCTACAAATACAGAAGTATCAACTTTATTAGTAGAAGCTTGATCATTATAAAAACTAAGTTCTCCAATATTATTTTTTATTATTTGATTAAGATCTGAAAATTTCCAATCTTCTTCTTTTCTATTTGGAAAACCTTTGTCTATAAAATTATCTAAACAAAATTTTTTAATTTCAATATCTTTTTGAGATAAACTTAAATTTTTTATACTATTATCAAAATCTTTTTGTAATTGTTCTTTCATTTAATTAAAATTTTCATATCCTTTTTTTTCTAATTCTAAAGCTAAATCTGGACCACCAGATTTTACAATTTTTCCGTTCATCAAAACATGAACAAAGTCAGGTTTTATATAATCAAGTAATCTTTGGTAGTGTGTAATAATTAAAAATGAATTATTTTTATCTCTTAATGTGTTAACTCCATCTGCAACAATCTTTAAAGCATCAATATCTAAACCAGAATCTGTTTCATCTAAAATTGAAAGTTTTGGAGCTAACAACGACATCTGTAAAATTTCGTTTTTCTTTTTTTCACCTCCAGAAAAACCAACATTTAATTGTCTGTTTAATTTTTCCTCATCAAATTTTAATTCTTTAGATTTTTCTTTTACTAATTTTAGAAACTCAATAGCATCAAGCTCTTTCTCACCTCTAGCTTTTCTAACAGCATTTAAAGAAGTTTTTAAAAATATATTTGTATTTACACCTGGAATTTCTAAGGGATATTGGAAAGCCAAAAATATACCCTTGTGTGCTCTTTCCTCTGTTTCAAGTTCAAATAAATCTTTTTCTTCAAAAAGAACTTCCCCAGAAACTTCATAACCTTTTTTTCCAGATAGAATATTTGACAATGTGCTTTTTCCAGATCCATTAGGACCCATAATTGCATGAACCTCACCAGGATTTATATCTAATGATAGCCCATTTAAAATAGACTTATTATCAATTGTTGCATTTAAATTATTTATTTTAAGCATTAACCTACACTTCCTTCTAGACTGATACCTACAAGTTTTTGAGCTTCTACAGCGAATTCCATAGGTAATTGTTGCAATACTTCTTTACAAAAACCGTTAACAATCAAGCCAACTGCTTCCTCTGGATTTAATCCTCTTTGTTGACAATAATGTAACTGCTCTTCACTAATCTTGGATGTGGTTGCCTCATGAGCAATATTGGACTCAGAATTTTTATTTTTTATATAAGGAACAGTGTGAGCTCCACATTTATTACCCATTAGTAAAGAGTCACATTGAGTGTAATTAGTAGAATTTTTTGCTTTTGATGAAATGTCTACTAGGCCTCTATAAGTCATGTCAGAACTACCCGCCGATATTCCTTTCGAAATTATTTTACTTTTAGTATTTTTACCTAAATGAATCATTTTAGTTCCTGTATCTGCTTTTTGATGATTGTTGGTAATTGCTATTGAATAGAACTCACCAACAGAGTTATCTCCTTTAAGAATACAACTAGGATACTTCCAGGTAATTGCAGAACCCGTTTCAACTTGTGTCCATGAAATTTTAGAATTTTTTCCTTTACACAAACCTCTTTTTGTTACAAAATTATAAATCCCACCTTTGCCATCTTTATCACCTGGATACCAATTTTGAACTGTTGAATATTTTATTTCTGCATCATCGAGTGCAATTAATTCTACATTAGCAGCATGTAATTGATTTTCATCTCTCATAGGAGCTGTACATCCTTCTAAGTAACTTACATAACTTCCTTTGTCTGCAATGATTAAAGTTCTTTCAAATTGACCTGTATTTGATGCATTAATTCTAAAATAAGTAGATAGCTCCATTGGACATCTAACTCCCTCTGGAATGTATACAAAAGAACCATCTGTAAAAACTGCTGAATTTAATGTTGCAAAAAAATGATCACTTGTTGGGATTACAGAGCCTAAATATTTTTTGACTAATTCAGGGTGATTTTGAATTGCCTCTGATATGGGGCAAAATATAATTCCTTGCTTTGTTAATTCATCTTTAAAAGTAGTAGCCACTGAAACTGAATCGAATACAGCATCAACAGCTATTCCATTTAATCTCGCTTGCTCTTGCAAAGGAATTCCAAGTTTCTTATAAGTTTCTAAAAGTTTAGGATCCAGTTCATCTAAGCTCTTTGGCTTATCTTTCATGCTTTTAGGGGCAGAGTAGTAATATAAATCTTGATAATCTATTTTTGGAAATTTAGGTTTCTGCCAATTTGGTTCTTTCAATACTTTAAATCTTTCAAAAGCTTTTAATCTAAACTCAAGCATCCATGCAGGTTCTTTTTTAATATTAGAAATAAATTTAATAACATCTTCATTCAAACCTTTTGGGGCTTTAATACTTTCTATATCCGTTGAAAAACCATATTTATAGTCTTTTAAATTATTTATTTCTTTTTGTCTGTTATCCATTCTAAAGTCTTGTTTCTTTATTGTTGTTTAATAAATCTTTTAGGCTTTTATTTTCAAAGAATGTATTTATGTGTGTCTCTAATTCGTCCCATAGATTATGAGTAATACACTTTGTAGCTTTACCGTTGCATCCTTTTTTAGATTCTTTTCTACATTGAACTGTTTTTACTTTTTCATCTACTGCATGAAAAATATTTGTTAATTTTATATCATTGGGATTTTTATTAAGAACATATCCTCCTTGAGTTCCTCTAATACTTTTTACAATTTCATTTTTTTTTAATTTAGAAAAAATTTGCTCAAGGTAATCTAACGAAATACCTTGTCTTAAAGATATATCTCTTAGTGATACTGGATTGATATTGTCAAACCTAGCTAAATCCACTAATGCCATTACAGCATATCTTCCTTTTGATGTAAGTTTCATATTTTACCCTTAAATTGTGGGTTTTTATACATACCTGACCAAAATGGTCAAGTTTAGAGTTTAAAAAAAAACTCACATATTGTCGCTGACTTGTGATAAACGTACATTTTTTTTGAGAATAATAATCAATATCGCTTTATGGATAATAAAATTTTAGAAATATTTATACCTGGTCCCGCAGGAAGGCTAGAAGCTAAATATTATAAAAGTAAAAAAAATACATCTCCAATTGCTTTAGTATTACAGCCACATCCTCAATATGGAGGAACGATGAATAATAAAGTTGTAGTAGATATTTTTCATACTTTTATGGATAACGATTTTTCAGTTTGTAGAGTAAATTTTAGAGGTGTTGGTAAAAGTGATGGGGAATTTGATAATGGTCAAGGTGAGCTTGCTGATGCTGCAGCAGCTTTAGATTGGTTGGAGAGAGAAAATTTTGACAATTCTCAATGTTGGGTATCTGGTTTTTCATTTGGATCATTGATAGCCATGCAGCTGTTAATGAGAAGGCCTGAGATAAATAGATTTATAGCTATTTCACCTCAACCTAACGTATACGATTTTTCTTTTTTATCACCATGTCCAACTTCAGGATTAATTGCTTATGGTAAAAAAGATGAGCTAGTACCATCGGAATATATTACAGAGCTGGATAAAAGATTAAGTTCTCAAAAAGGGATTAAAGTTGAATTTAATGCAATAGCTGAAGCTAATCATTTTTTCTCTAAAACAAGTGAAGACTTAGTTAAATATTTAGACAAGTATATAAAAAAAGAAACTGCATTGTATTAAAAATTTTCTACTAATTTTCCACCTACTGTAAATTCTTTACATCCAGTTGTTGTGCTAAATGAAATTGGTAAATTTAAAAATGATCTTATAGCTAAAAATGCAAATGCCTGAGATTCAATATAATCACCTTTTAAATTGTAATTATCTATAATTTCCAAAGTAATATTATTTTCGTTTGATAAATAATTTTTAATACAATCAATTAAATTTATATTTTTTCTACCACCACCACAGAGTAAAAATTTAATACTATTTTTTTGAGCAATATATTTTAATCCTTCTGCAATCAAATACGCTGTAAAATCTGTTATAGTAGCACAACCATCTTCTAAAGATAAACCTCTCGCAAAGGATACATCGAAATTTTTAGTATCCAATGACTGAGAGTAAGAATTTATTTTAAAATTATCTATTATCTGATTTAGAATTAATTTATCAACTTTCCCTGCATTAGCTAGCTCGCCGTTTTTATCAAATTTTTTTTTGGAATTTTTTCTTACCCACTCATCAATTAAACAATTACCAGGACCTATATCAAAAGCAAAAAGGTTATTTTGAAATTTGTCTGAAACATTAATAACTTTTGTAACATTTGCTATACCGCCAATATTTAAGAAACCTATTGGAAATTTAATATTAAAATTTTGATTGATTTTTTTTGATAAAATATGATGGAAAATTGGTGTTAAAGGTGCACCTTGACCATTATTTTGAATATCGGCTTGTCTAAAGTCATATATGACTTTTTTTTTAACTATTTGAGATAACAATTTTCCATCTCCTAATTGGTTGGTAGTTTTCTCATCTGGGTTATGAAAGATGGTTTGACCATGAAAACCTATTAAATCAATTGTATCTCTATATGTTTTTAATGATTGTTTAACTGCATCTGCATGAAAAAGAGTTAAATTACGCTCTAATTCTCTTAATTTTTCTGAATTTTGTAAAAGATCATTCTTTGTTAGGACTAGATCTCTTAATCGAACTAACTGATCCTGAAGATTTTTATCATACTCATAATAATCATCTAAAATGTTTGAAAATTCATGGTATCCATCTGAACTTATTATAGATAAATCAACACCATCCATAGATGTTCCGCTCATTAATCCAATTGCAGTATATAATTTTTTTTTCATTGATATGTTTTTTAAAAAAAATTTGTATATTGTAACTATAAACTTATGAATAAATTTTTAAAAGAATTTAAAGATAGAGGTTTTTTCTATCAATGTACAAGTGAAGATGACTTATCAGAACAATTAGATGAAGAAAAGATTAAAGGTTACATAGGTTTTGATTGTACAGCTGAAAGCTTACATGTAGGTAGCTTATTGCAAATTATGTGTTTGCGACTGCTTCAAAAAAATGGACATCGACCAATTGTTTTACTTGGTGGAGGAACTACAAGAATTGGGGATCCGTCTGGTAAAGACAAAACGAGAAAAATATTAAGCGAAGAAGAAATAGAAAAAAATATTAAAAATATCAAAAATATTTTAAAAAAATATTTGGATAACGATAATCCAAATACAAAACCAATATTTGTAAATAATTATACTTGGCTTAAAGATTTAAATTATATTTCATTTTTGAGGGATATAGGAAAACATTTCACTATAAATAGAATGCTAACGTTTGATAGTGTAAAGCTCAGATTGGATAGAGAACAATCTTTGAGCTATATGGAGTTTAATTATATGATTTTACAAGCATATGACTTCCTTGAATTAAATAAGAAAGAAAATTGTGTCTTACAAATCGGAGGTTCAGATCAATGGGGGAACATTGTTAATGGTGTTGAGCTTATAAAAAGATATTCTAATAATCAAACCTTTGGTTTAACAACGCCCTTAATTACACTAGCAACTGGTGCTAAAATGGGAAAAACTGAAAGTGGGGCTATTTGGTTGGATGAAAAATACTTATCAGCTTATGATTATTGGCAGTTTTGGAGAAACATAGATGATAGAGATGTAATTAAATTTTTAAAAATGTTTACTGAAATTGAAATCAAAGAAATAGAAACAATTAAAGATAAAGATATAAATGAATTAAAAATACTACTTGCTAATAAAACTACAGAAATGTTGCATGGAAAGGTGGCGGCAAAAAATTCTGAGCAAGCAGCAAAAGAAGCTTTTTCAGGAAACTCACTTGGTGCAAACTTGCCAAAAGTAAATATTCAATCTAATAAATTAGAAAAAAAAATTAATATAGTAGACCTTGTTTTGTTATCTAAATTAGAAAACTCGAAAAGCGAAATCAGAAGACTTATAAAAGGTAATGCAGTTAAAATAAATGACAATGTTATTTCAGATGAAAAATTTGAAATTAATAAAAATTTATTTAAAAAAAACTATCTTAAACTTTCCCTCGGAAAAAAAAGGCATATTAAAATAGAATTAAATTAACTATTTTTTAATTTTCTCTAAAGTTCTGGTAATAAATCTGGGTGTTAAAGTTTTTATTGGATTTACAGTGGTTTCTAAATCTTTAGGGGGACCTTTAATTTTAAAGCTAACTCCAAAAACACCTTCACCAACTTTCTTTCCAATGAGTAAATCTCCTAATAAAGGTATTGAGGCAATAGATCTATTTATTGTAGTTGCTGGAACCAAAGTGCCTCTTAAACTTACTAAATTATCATCTGCAATATAGCCTTCCAGTAAAATAGATATTGCTGGTCCAATTGCATATAATTCTTTAATTGTCATAACTTTATTTTTGTTAGAAAAGGTCATTTCAAAATCTGTAAATCTAATTCCCTCACCAGTAAGTAAGTCAGCTATTCCTTGAAGAGATGCGAGAGCCAATAACTTGGCTAGCGCTGGAATTTCTTTAACTTTAAAATTATCAATTACTAATTTAGAAGTTGAAACTCCATCTTTTTTCAAAGAATAAAAGTCTAAATATCCTTCTTTGTCATCTTTAAATCCTTTTATGAATTTATATCTATCTACTAAAGGTTTTGCCTTAGATGAAAAAAGAGTGGTAATTTTTTCACCTTTATCATTTGTTTTAATTGTAAATTTTATATTCTGTGAATTGTTATAAGAAGCCAAAATATCTGCTTCTTCTACTTTATTATTAATAATTTTTATCTTTCCTTTTAAATCTTTTACAAAATATATTTTATCAAAGTAAACTTCCTCGAAATTTAGGTCCATACTTACGTTATTTTTAAAAAGATTGTTTTCTTTTTTATCATCAGTATCCAGTAAATTCGAAATTAAAGAATTTGCATTAAATGAGGTGCCATCAATTAAATAATTTTGGCCTTCTACTTTTTTTATATTGTAATTATTTTTTTTATTTTCCGTATCTAAATAATTAAAATTTGCCTGATCAATTTTTATTATTTGATTAAAATCGTTGAGAGATAAATTCTTAATTTTTATGTTATTATTTTCTTCATTAATAATAAAGCTATTTATATTAAGATTTTTATTATTTTTTAGTTCTCCATTAATCAGAAGATTCATTTTACTTTTATCTTTTTTTTTATAATTAATATTATCAATTTGAAATTTTGTATTTTTTACATTTAGATTAGTATTAAAACTTATATTATTTTCTTTTTTCTCAATAAAATAATCAATTTCCTCAAAATCTTTATCGATTTTAAATTTTCCAGAACCTGAAAAAGTTAGATTATTATTTTTAAAATTAATTTTTAATTTTTGATCATTAAAATTAATATTTTTATTAGTTTGAGGGAAGAAAATTTTTAAAAAATCTTGATTTTCTAAAACTATATTTTTTAAAAATAATTCTGAGTCTATACTTAAATCCTTATCTTTTTTATTTATCAAATATTTAATTTCATCTACTTCATCTGTATTTAACTGAATTTGTCCCTCACCGTTAATTGATAAATTATTATCCTTATAATTTAAATTCAATTTATGATTATCGAGTAAAATTAAGTCATCAACTTCAGGAAAATAATTATTAATTATTTTTAATTTTTTATATTTAAGCTGAGTAATATTTATATCTGAACTTAATATAATATTTTTAACTTTGAATTTTTCATCAATTTCCAAAGAAAATTCATTATTTGTTTTAAATTTAGCATCATCAACAATTATATTTTCAAAACTTAAATTTAATAATTTTAATATATTTGAATTTAAACTTGACTGATCGTTTTCAACAATAGCATCAATTAAAAAGATATTTTTTTTCTTTTTTACGTTCAGTTTTTTTGAAATAAATTTTACTTCTTGCGCTCTAAAATTTATTTCATTAAAAATATAATTGTCTTTTTGAAAATTGAAATTAAAATTTATATTCTTAATATTAGCCTTATTTAAAAAATTAATACTTGCATCTTTTATCAAACCTTTAATTTTATAATCATTTTTAAGTTTACCATTTTCATCAATGTTTAAACTCAGGTCTATAATTACATGACCTTTTTTTACAATTTTTTCTAATATAAATAATTCGGGTTTATTATATTTGGTCCGAATAAATTTAATTAAATCATTTAATAATATAGACTTAGTTGTTACCTCAATATTTGAAGATGAAATCTTATTTTTAATTAAAGAACTTAGTGAAACCTGAGTTTTAATGCTTTCTAATGCTAAAGGTCTTTTTGAAATATATACTGTAGTACCAACTGTTTTTGCATAAATTTTAAGTTTAAAAGGGTCTAGAGTTAATTTAATTTTTTTTAAATCTATATCTATCTTTTTATTTATTAGTGAAATTCTTTTTTTAATTTGATCGTTAAATTTATCTGTCTCTATACCTACTGTACTAAGGTAAATTGTCAAAATAACTAACACTGACAGAAGTAGGATAAAATATTTTAAAATATTATTTTTCATTTAATTTATAAAGCGATTGTTCCAAAAATTCATCTATATCACCGTCTAATACTTTATCAGGACTGGTGCTTTCAAAATTAGTTCTATTATCTTTTACAAGTTGATAAGGTTGTAAAACATATGATCTGATTTGATGACCCCATCCTATTTCTGATTTAGAACTTTCAACATTTTGACTTTCTTGCTCTCTTTTTTTAATTTCATAATCGTACAATCTTGCTTTCAACATATTCATGCATGTTACTTTATTTTTATGTTGAGATCTTTCATTTTGGCATTGAACAACAATTTTTGAGGGAATATGTGTTATTCTAACTGCGCTATCAGTAGTGTTAACGTGCTGGCCACCTGCTCCACTGGAACGATAGGTGTCTATTCTTAAATCTTTTTCTAAAATTTCTATATTTATATTTTCATCTACAACTGGATAAATCCAAACACTTGCAAAACTTGTGTGCCTTCTTGCTCCGGAGTCAAATGGAGATATCCTAACTAATCTATGTATTCCCGATTCTTTTTTTAACCATCCAAAAACATAGTCACCATCTATTTTAATTGTTGCAGACTTAATCCCAGCCTCGTCGCCTCTATGTTCACTAATTAAACTTGATTTAAAATTTTTTTTATCAGACCATTTTAAATACATTCTTCTTAGCATATCAGCCCAATCTTGACTTTCTGTACCTCCAGCACCAGCATGTATTTCTATGTAACAATTTAAAGGGTCTGCTTCATTAGATAAAAAACATTTAATTTCATTTTTTTTAACTTCACTTCTTAAATCTTTTATATTTTGTAGAACTTCTTTTTGAACTTGTAAATTCTCTTCTTCAAGCGCCAGTTGACTCAAATCATCTAAATCTTTTAATTTTTCAACATTATTATTTAAAGAGTTAGTTAAATCTTCATAAAATTTCTTTTCTTTAATTACTCTTTGAGAATTATTTTTATCTTGCCAAAAATTGGCACTCAGCATTTGTGAATTTAAAGATTGCAGTTTTGAATGGATATTGTTTTTTTCAAAGATACTCCTGTATTCTTTGATTTATTTTAACTATTTCAAATTTAATATTTTGATAATTTTCATTCATTAGTAAAATTTTAGTATATTATTTGAATCTAATCTATTGGAATTTATATATAGAACTTTCCCATCAACTACATTATCTTTTTTAAATACCTCAATAATAGTGTTTTTTGAATTAAATTTTGCTTTTTGACCAGTTAAAGGATCTACTACCATCATTACTGTTCCTTTAGCAGCTTTAAATGGTCTGGCATCATATTTATTAACAGAATCGCTAATAAAACTTTTGAATATAGGTAAGGCAGTTTTAGATCCTGTTTCATATTTTCCTAATGAAGTTGGGTTATCTGAACCAACATAAACACCAACTAATAAATTTGAGGTAAAGCCTATGAACCAAGTATCTGTATTTTTATTTGTTGTTCCGGTTTTACCTGCAATATTTAAATTTAAGTCTTTTAGTTTTTTAGCTGTACCTCTTTGAACAACTCCTTCTAAAATTGATGTCATTTGAAAAGCTGTTTCTGGAGAAAATATTTGCATATAGTTATTTTTAATCTCTGGATAATCATTGGTTAAATAAGAAATTTGATCACAATTAATACATTTTCTTTTATCATTATTAAAAATAGTGTTTCCCTCACTGTCTTGGATTCTATCTATCAGTATTGGTTCAACAAGTTTTCCTCCATTAACAAAAACTGAATAAGCAGATGTAAGTTTTAATAGAGTTGTTTCAGCAGATCCCAAAGATATAGATAAAAGTTCTTCTGGATTATCATAAATTTTTAATGCTTTTGAAAAATCAACTATTTTCTCTACACCAAGATTTTGGGCTATTCTTACTGTCATTAGATTTCTAGATTTCTCCAAACCAACCCTTAAAGTCGAAGGCCCATAAAATTTTTTTCCATAATTTTCTGGTTTCCACATTTTTAAATCATCTCCTTGGTCTAAAACTAGTGGTGCATCTAGGACTAATGATGTTGGTGTAAAATTATTCTCTAAAGCTAATGCATAAACAAATGGCTTAAAAGCTGATCCTGGTTGTCTTTTAGCTTGAGTTGCTCTATTAAATTCACTTTGCTTAAAACTAAAACCTCCACTTAGTGCTAGAACTCTGCCTGTAAATGGATCCATTACTACAATTCCACCATTTACCTTTGGAAGTTGTTGTAAATTAAAAATGTTTTCTTTAGTATTTTCAACATAAATAATATCACCAGGTTTTAAGAGTTTATTGAATTCTTTCTTTGTCCAAGAAATACTCTGATATTCAATAACACCTTTAATGTTTTCTTGTGTTTCAATTTCTGCTGAAAATTTATTTACTTTTTTAACTATTGCTAATTTCCAATTAATTGAACTTTCTAATTTATACTTTTCTAAATTTTTTTTCCATTCTGAATTATAAACCTTGTTTGTTAGTGGTCCTCTCCATCCCTTTCTTTTATCGTATTCAATTAATCCATCTCTTAGAGATGTTGTTGCAATTGTTTGCAAATTCAAATCTATTGGAGTGTTTATATTGAAACCTTGTTTATAAACTTTATCGTAACTCAAAGTTTCAATTACACTTTTTCTAACATCTTCAATATAGTATTGAGCATCTTCTAAATAAATTTTTTTATTTTTTTTTAATTTTATTTTCTCACTCTTGAGTTTTTCATACCACTCTGATGTCAAATAATTATTTTCAAATAAATTTTTTAAAACTAAATTTCTTCTGAATTTTGCAACCTCAATATCTCTATATGGGTTATATCTACTTGGTGCTTTTGGTAAGGCTGCTAGTAAAGCAGCCTCCGAATAATTTAAATCTCTTATTGATTTATCAAAATATTCTAAACTTGCAGCAGCCACTCCATAAGCCCCACTTCCAAGATAAATTTGATTTAGGTAAAGTTCCAAAATTCTCTCTTTAGATAAGGCTCTTTCAATTCTAAACGCTAAAATTGCTTCCTTAATTTTTCTATTTAAACTTACTTCATTTGTTAATAAAAAATTTTTAGCAACCTGTTGAGTAATTGTGGATGCTCCTTCTAATCTTTTAGAAGATATTATGTTTGAAATATTGTTTATTACTGCTCTAATTACACCTTTAGCATCTACTCCTGGATGTGAAAAAAAATTTTTATCTTCAGCCGATAAAAAAGCATTAATCACATTCTTTGGAATAGAGTTAAAAGGAACAAATATTCTTTTTTCTTGTGAAAAATCTGAAACTAAATCCCCGTTACCTGAATAAACTTTACTTGAGACTGGTGGCTTATAGTTTTTTAAAAACTTATAATCTGGAAGATCATTAGAATATGTCCATAATATAGTAATTATCAAAATTCCTGATAAAAGAATAAATGATAAAACTAATAGGAAAATATTCTTTAAAAATTTATTCATTTTAATATCATTATATCTTGGAATTTGTTAAAGATATGGCAGAAATACAAAACAAAATTTATAAAAATTAAAATACTAATGAAAATAACAATTACAAAATTATGGAAAAAAATTTATACATTGATGCTTCGCATCCTAATGAAATTAGAGTTGTACTTAAATCAGGCGAAAATATTGAAGATTACGAATACGAAGGTCTAAAAAACAACTTAATAAAAAATAATATATATTTAGGCAAAGTAAGCAGAATAGAGCCTTCTTTACAAGCTGCCTTTGTTGATTTTGGAAGAGAGAGACACGGGTTTCTATCATTTAACGATATTCAGTCTGACTACTACCAAATCCCAAAAGCAGATTTAGAAAAAATAAAAGAACAAGAGGAAAGAGCTAGAGAGGAACTATCTAAAGAAGTTGAAGCCAAAGAGGAAGAAAATATTGCTGAAGGAAAATTAGAAATAGATGATCCAATTAATAAAGACGCTCGAGAACAAATAGATGAGGAGTCTCTTGATAAAGAAAATGGTATAGCTAAAGAAAATTCAGAGGAAGATAAAGAAAAAAAAAAGGAACATAAATTTAAATTTAAAAGATATAAAATCCAAGAAGTAATTAAACCTAACCAAGTAATTCTTGTGCAGGTTATAAAAGATGAGAGAGGTCAAAAAGGTGCAGCGCTTAGTACTTTCATTTCTATTGCAGGAAAATATATAGTATTAATGCCTAATACTGCTAAAGGTGGAGGTATATCAAGAAAAATTTTTAATCCTGCAGATAGAAAAAAAATTAGAACAATTTTAAATGAAATAGAAATACCTAGGGAGATGGGGTTAATAGTTAGAACAGCTGGAAGCAATAAAACAAAAAATGAAATCAATAATGATCTAGTAACTTTAATTAATAGCTGGGGTCAAATAAAAGAAAATGCAATTAATTCAATTGCACCCTCATTGATACATCAAGAAAGTGAAATAATTAAAAGAACTTTAAGAGATATGTTTGATGATAATACCCAAAATGTAATAGTCGAAGGTAACGAAGGTTATAAGAAAGCACAGTCTTTTATGAAAACCATGATGCCATCAAGTGTAAAAAAAGTAAAAAAATATAGAGGTAAAACTCCACTATTCATTCAAGAAAATATTGAACAAAAATTAAACCAAATTTTTGACTCAGAAATTAAGCTCAAATCTGGTGGTTATTTAGTTATTAATCCAACTGAAGCTTTAGTATCAATCGATATAAACTCAGGAAGTTCAATTAAAGGAAAGAACGTCGAGAATACTGCTTTAGATACAAATATCGAAGCTGCAGAAGAAATAGCAAGACAAATAAAGATTAGAGATTTATCAGGTTTAATAATTATAGATTTCATTGATATGCTCAGCTATGGAAATAGAAGATTGGTCGAAAGAAAATTAAAAGAAAAATGTAGATCTGATAGAGCAAGAATTCAAATAGGAAGAATAAGTAATTTTGGTCTTTTAGAAATGTCCAGACAAAGGCTAAGGGAAAGTGCAATTAAATGGAAAGTTACATTAACTGATGAGTCTTTTGCACAAAAACTCTTAAAAATAGTTGAATTAAAAGCTGTCATAAACAAAGCTAAATTTGTTGAATTGAGAGTTTGCGAAAAAATTTCTGACTTTCTAAAAGAAAATTTTGTAAATGATCTAACTTATTTTGAAAAAAAAAACAAAATAACAATTGATATTATAAGCGACAATACTTTAATAATCCCTGAATACATTATAAATATTCAAAATAAATCCAAAAAAACAATTGAATTAATTGAATATTATGAAAAGTTAAAAAATCTAGAAATACAAATTAAAGAAAATAAAATTACTGAAAAAAAAGTAATAAAAAAAATAAATAAAAAAACTCATAAAAGAAAAAGATATTATAAAAAGTCTAAATAATTCCTTTTGAGGGAGATGATGGATTGCCCATCAAAATTTTATCTATTCTTCCTGACTTGTAAGATTGTCTACCAGCGATAACAGCATTTTTAAAAGCAAGCGCCATTTCAAAAGGTTTTTTGGCTTTTGCAATTGCTGTATTAACAAGTACTCCATCACATCCTAGCTCCATTGCTATTGTTGCGTCGGATGCTTGACCTAATCCAGCGTCAATAATCAATGGAAGTTTGGTTTGTTTTCTAATTATTTGAATATTGATTTTGTTTTGAATGCCTAGTCCTGATCCAATTGGTGCAGCTAAAGGCATTATTGCGTCAGCACCTGAATTTTCTAGACGCTTAGCCATTAAAGGATCATCATTGCAATAAACCATAACCCTAAAACCCTCTTTAGCCAAAACCTCTGTTGATTTTAAAGTTTCTATCATGTCAGGAAATAAATTTTTTTTATCTCCTAAAACTTCTAATTTCACTAACTTCCAACCACCTATTTCTCTAGCTAATCTTAAAGTTCTCAAAGCCTCTTTTGAATTAAAACATCCAGCAGTATTAGGTAAATATGTAATTTTTTTTGGATCAATATAATCCATAAGCAAAGGCTTATTTTTATCTGAAATATTAACCCTTCTTACGGCAACTGTTACGATTTCTGCTCCTGAGAGTTTAATTGCTTTTGCGCACTCAGACATACTTTTATATTTTCCAGTTCCAACGATTAATCTGGAATTAAATTTTTTATTCGCAATAATAAGACTATCTTTTTTCAAATTAACCACCTCCAATAAAATGAACTATTTCAATTTTATCATTTTTATTTAATTTTATTTTATTAATTTTTTTTTTATCTATTATTTCCTCATTAAGCTCAATTGCTACTTTATTTAATGGTATTTTTAGATTTTTTAACACCATAGAGAGATTAGAATCTTGAATTATAGATTTGATTTTACCATTTATTTTGATTTTTATTTTTTTTATTTTTTTCATCGTATATAAGTGCTGAATGAATAATAAAATAATTATTATTAACGGTCCAAATCTTAATCTATTAGGAGAAAGAGAACAATCACAATATGGATCAACTACGTATGACCAACTTAAAGAGAATTGTTCTAAAAAAGCAAAAGAAATTGGTCTTGATGTTGAATTTGCTCAATCTAATGTTGAAGGAGAGCTTGTTAATATTATTCAAGATGCTAGGAAAAAATTTGATGGTATGATTATAAATGCTGCTGCATTTACTCATACTTCTGTGGCTATAAGAGATGCTCTAGATTTATTTAAAAAACCAATAATCGAGCTACATTTATCTAATATTTATAAAAGAGAAGAATTTAGACATAAATCACTTATAAGTGATGTAGTAACTGGAGGAATTTTTGGATTAGGTGCTGAAGGATATATTTTGGCCATAATTTCATTACAAAAGACTTTGCATAATGAAAATAGATAAAAAAATAATTAAAGAATTAAGTGATTATTTAAAAGAATTTAATCTTACTGAAATAGAGATAACTGAAAAGGATACAAAAATTAAAGTATCAAAAAATAATGTTTCAATAAGTAATCAACCTCAAGTTATTTCATCCTCATCACCTGCATCAAGTTCAGCACTTACTCAAACTCAAAATATTAAATCAGGAACTGAAATTACTTCACCTATAATTGGAACTGCATATCATGCTCCAGAACCAGGTGCTAAAAAATTTGTTGAGATTGGAAAAAAAATTAAAAAAGGTGATACAATAATGATTGTTGAGGCAATGAAAACCATGAATCATGTTCCTTCAACAGCAGATGGTGTAGTAAAAGAAATTTGTGTTGAAGACGGCCAACCCGTAGAATTTGGTCAAACTATTATTATCCTAGAATAAATAATGTTTAAAAAAATTTTAATTGCAAACCGTGGGGAAATTGCAGTTAGAATTATTAGAGCATGTAAAGAATGGGGAATACTTACAGTAGCTGTTCATTCAGATGTAGATAGAGAAAGCATGCATGTGAGAATGGCAGATGAAAGTGTTTGTATAGGTTCTCATCAACCAGCAAATAGTTATTTAAATATTCCAGCATTAATGTCAGCAATAGAACTTACAAATGCTGATGCTGTTCATCCTGGATATGGTTTTCTTTCTGAAAATGCAAATTTTGCAAGAATTTTAGAAGAGAACAAAATTAATTTTATTGGAGCTTCATCAAAACATATAGAAATGATGGGTGATAAAATCCAAGCAAAAAGAATAGCTAAAGAAAATGGATTGCCCGTTATTGAAGGGTCTGAAGGAGGAGTAAAAGATGTATCTGAAGCAAAAGAACTTTGTAAAAAAATTGGTTTTCCTGTTCTAATCAAAGCCTCAGGTGGAGGTGGAGGTAAGGGTATGAAAATAGTTTATAAGGAAGAAGAATTTGAAACGCTGTTTTCAACTGCAAAATCAGAAGCACAAAAATACTTTGGTAATGATGAAGTATATATTGAAAAATTTTTTCAAAATCCAAGACATATTGAGGTTCAAATATTAGCTGGAAAAAATAGAGCAGTACACCTACACGAAAGAGATTGTTCGGTTCAAAGAAGACATCAAAAATTAATAGAAGAAACACCAAGTCCAGTTTTAAATGATGAAATAAGAAAAGATTTATTTGAAAGAACAGTAAAAATGGTTGAAAAAATTGGTTATATGGGGGCTGGGACTGTTGAGTTTATATATGAAGATGGGAAATTTTATTTTCTTGAGATGAATACAAGAGTTCAAGTTGAACATCCTGTAACTGAGATGGTAACAGGAATAGATATAATAAAAGAACAGATTTGGATCGCTTTTTCAGGTGAAACAGCTTTAAAACAAACTGATATAAATCCTAGAGGTCATGCAATTGAATGTAGAATAAATGCTGAGGATGCTAGTAAAAACTTTCAGCCATCGCCTGGTATTATATCAATGTGCCACCAGCCGTCTGGATTTAGAACAAGAGTAGATGGAGCAATATTTCAAGGTTATAAGGTAACACCTTATTATGACAGTATGGTTTGTAAATTAATTTGCCATGGAAGAAATAGGACTGAGGCTATTCAAAGAATGAATAGGTCTTTGGATGAGTTCGTTATTGAAGGGATAACCACAACAATCCCTCTGCATAAAAAATTACTCAATCACAAAAAATTTATCAATTCAGATTTTAACGTTAGTTGGTTAGATAAAGATACAATTGTTTAATAACAATTTAACAACCATAAGTCATAAACTGGGTGATCGAAAGGTGTTATAGAAGGACTAGATGAAAACATCCAACCATTAAATACAAAAACTTCATCATTATTTTTATAAGTTAAATCTCTAACTTGAATATAAGCTGTTATCTCTGGATTATCATCAAACTCAGAATTTTTACATTTGAGACTTTTTATTTCTAAATCTTTAAATTTTTTTAATTCTCCATTTTTCAATTTTAGCAAAGTGTTTTTTGAACTAATTTTATCTAAAATTTTAATATCAGTAAAAATACCCTCTAATTTATTTTGTGAATGTGACTCAAATATTAAGCATAAATAAACTAAAAAAACTAGAGATATTAATTTAAAATTATTCTTTCCAGCTTGAGTATTTTTTTTTAACACCATCTTTATTTTTATTTGGATAATATGCTGAATCTGTTCCAGTTAAATTTTCCTGATGCGGTTTTTGCCAATCGTATTTTTCAAAACTATGTTTTTTTTCTATTTTATTTGGGGTAAAGTGTATCCAAGAATACCACTCTACAGGAATTTTTGATGCGTCAATTGTGTCTGAATATATAACCCATCTTTTTCCATCTTTACTTTCATAATATTTATTACCTAATTCATCTGTTCCAACAAGTTTTCCAAAAAATATAGTTTTCAATCTTGTTCCAAAAGTATCTTGATTCCACCAAGTGAAAATTTTTTTAAAAAGTGTCAACATAATTTTTTTTTATTTATTCAATTAAAAATTGTAAAATTTAAATTAGACTAAAATATGAATATGTATATAAATTAATTGATTCAATATTCAAATTAAAATTTAAATTGAGGTTAAATGGCAAAATACTTAGTTGAAACTTATTACACATGCACTTTTAAAGTAAACCATTACTTAGACGACATTAATGAAACAGAATTAAAAAAATTGGAAAAGAGAGATGACGGCAAATTTGAGGTTCTTGACTTAAAATTAGACAATAGAAAAACAAAAAGCCTGGACCCTAAAAACAATAAATCGCTAGAGAATAAAGCTGTAGAGGTAGTTACTGAAACTAATATTAAAAACACTGTTTCTAAAGAAAGTGTAATTACTAATCTTAATAAAACTAATGAAAAATCAGGCAAAAGATTTAGTATGCCTGATAGAAGAAAAGGTTACATCCAGAAAGCTACTATAGGTGATCATAAAGTTTACCTTCATACAGGTGAATATGAGGATGGGAAAATTGGAGAAATTTTTATAGATACTAGTAAAGAAGGTGAGCTTGTAAAAGCTTTAATGAATAACTTTGCTATAGCAGTTTCACTGGGTCTGCAGTATGGAGTTCCATTAGATGAATTTATTAGTGCATTTGTTGGTACAAAATTCGAGCCCTCAGGAAAAGTGACTGGAAACGATAGAATTTTAAGTGCTACATCAATCTTAGATTATATTTTTAGAGAGTTAGCAATTTCATATCAAAATAGAGAAGATCTTGCTCACACACCAGCTATTGGAGTAAATGATAGTTTAACTTCAGAGGATCAAAATTCTGAGGATCAAGATCAATTATTAAAAATTGTAAAAGATATTACTAGCAAGGGTTTTGTTAGAAATAATTATAAGAAAAACCTAGTTGATCTTTCTGATGTTAAAATAAGTTTAAAAGGAAAAAAATGAATTTATTTTTTATTCTTTAAAGAAAGATTTAATTCTTTTAATTGCTCTAAACTCACCTCTGATGGTGCATTCATCATTAAATCTTGAGCATTTTGATTCATTGGAAACATTGTAACTTCTCTAATATTTTTTTCATTAGCTAGTAACATTACTATTCTATCAATACCAGGAGCTATACCTCCATGAGGTGGTGCTCCATAACTAAGTGCATTAATCATTCCACTAAATTTTTCATCCACTTGTTTTTTATTATATCCTGCAATTGAGAAAAGTTTATACATAAGTTCTGGTTTATGATTTCTAATTGCACCAGATGATAATTCTATGCCGTTACAAACTATGTCATATTGGTATGCAAGTATGTTTAATGGGCTTTTAAAATCTTTTTCGCTTAAATCACCTTGTGGCATTGAAAAAGGATTATGACTAAACTTAATTTTGTTAGTTATTTCTTCTTTTTCAAACATTGGATAATCTACAATCCAACAAAATGCGAAAATATTTTCATCTATTAAATCAAGATCTTTTGCAATTTTATCTCTTGCTAAAGCAGTAATTTTTTCTAATTCATCCTGTTTTCCACAAGCCATAAAAATACTGTCTCCTATTTCACAGTTTGTTTTTTTCATGATTTCAAGTAATGCGTCTTGAGAAAAAAATTTACCTACAGGACCTTTTGCTGAAATATCTTTATCTTTTTCAATAGTAAAATATGCTAAACCAGAAGCACCTTCATCTTTTGCCCATTTATCAATATTATCAAAAAAACTTCTTGGTTTATTTTTTGTATTTTTTGTAACAATGCATCTTACTCTAGATCCAGATTTTACTAATTTTTTAAATATTTCAAATGAAACATCTTCTCGAGTAAAAATCTCAGTAATATCATTTACAATAAGTGGATTTCTTAAATCTGGTTTATCTGTACCATATTTAAGCATTGCTTCCTTGAATGATATCTTTGGAAATTTATCAAACATCAGTTTTTTTGTAGAAAAATTTTTAAATGTATTTACCATTAACTTTTCAACAACATTAAATATATCTTCCTGTTCAACAAATGACATTTCTAAATCTAATTGATAAAACTCTCCAGGACTTCTGTCTGCTCTTGCATCTTCATCTCTAAAACAAGGTGCTATTTGAAAATATCTATCAAACCCTGAGACCATTATTAATTGTTTAAATTGTTGAGGAGCTTGTGGTAATGCATAAAATTTTCCTGGATTTAAACGACTAGGTACTAAAAAATCTCTAGCACCCTCTGGACTAGATGAGGTTAAAATTGGTGTTTGAAATTCTAAAAAACCTAATTTAGTCATTTCATTTCGGATGTATGAAATAACTTTAGATCTTAAAATAATATTTTCATGAATTTTTTTTCTTCTTAAATCTAAAAATCTATATTTCAATCTTATTTCTTCTGCATATTCTTGATCACTAAAGATTGGCATAGGTAGCTCTTTACAAGTGCCCAAAACTTCATACTTCTCAATAACAACCTCAATTTCACCTGTGTCAATTTCAGAATTAATTGTTTCTTTAGATCTATTAACAATTTTTCCTTCAACTTTAATTACAGTTTCTAATTGCATTTTTTCTAAATCAGAAAAATATGTATTATCTTTATCAATTATACATTGGGTAATTCCGTAATTATCTCTCAAATCAATAAATAATAAATTCCCATGATCTCTTTTTTTATTTATCCAGCCTGAAAGAGAAATTTTTTTGTCTACATCCTTCTTTCTTAATTCATTACACTTGTGTGTTCTGTATTTATTCAATTAAACCTCTAATGCTTCTTTAATAATTTTAAAATCGATCGGTTTCTTTCTTTTTAAACTAATTTCGTCGATTTTATATATGAAATCAGAAATTTTGCCATAAGTTCTATCAATTCTCTTAATTATAAATTCAATAAGTTTTTGGTCTATTGATATTTGACGATCAGAAAGATTTTTTAATATTAATGCATAAATTAAATCATCACCAGGTTTTTCAATTTGAGATAAAATAAAATTGGAAGATCTTGAATTTAGGTCATTTAGTTTAAATTTTAAGTTAACAATTGGTATTTTTGAGGTTACAATCAAATACTTATTATCCTGATCTATTATATTAATGAGTGAAAATAATAAGTTTTCATTTATTCTTTCAGTTAAATCCTCAACAATAATGTTTTCATATATTTTAATTTTTTGAAGAAAATCATTACTAATATCTTCTGAATTAATTTTAATTCCTTTATTTTTTTCTAAAAATATATTTATTAAATGACTTTTTCCTGAAAACTTTTCACCTATTAAGTTTATAAAATTTTTATCCCATTTTGGCCAGCTATTTAATAGGCTAAAAGAATGTTCGTTGCTATTTGAAACATAAAAATCCTGATCTTTAAAATTTTGCTCATAATCAAATTTAAGTATTTGTTGATTAAGATTTGTCATTTAAAATCCAAATTTTGTTTTTAATTTCAAAATTATAATTTTGATCACGCATCACCTTTAAAAATTTATCAGGTGTTCCATTAAAAATAACTTTATAAAAATTATTTTTATTATCAAATTTATAAATATAAAAATTATATATTAAATCCATATCAGATAGGATTTTTTCAAACTTATTAAGTTTAATATTATTAGAATTATTTATAGAAATATTTAAAGATAATTTTACTGAGGTATTAATTTCATTCTGTGATTTCCAAAAATCTTCATAAACTAACTTTAAATTATCAATAAATTTAAATATCTCTTCCTCATTATCAAAATTAACCTCACTATAATTTAAATTTTTTAAATTATTTTTTTGATTAAAAAAAATTTTGTTAAATACTCTTATTTTATTATTATTTTTAAAAACAATCATAATGATATAGTCATTCATGTTGTATTTATTTATAATTTCCTTAAAGTCATATGTTTCTAAATTATTAATATTTTTTTTAATTAAACTAAAATCATCAAGATCTTGAGTGGGTAAGATGTAATTTAAAAGATTATATTTTTTATTTTTTAAATTCCAGCTAGTAAATAATATATTCTCTGAAAACATTGATACTTGATTTTTATTTTGATCAACAAAAACAGGAATAAATAAAAAATTTTTTTTTAAAGGCAATGATGGAAATACATTTTTCGACTCTAATAAATCAAATATATTTTTTTTATTAAATGAAACGCTCATAGTAAGATAATAAATCTCATCAATAAACTTCTCATCTATAATAGAGAAAGTTTCAATCATTCCCTTTATTTGATTAATTGAGGTATTTTTTAATTTTACTTGATCTTTACTTTGGACAATTGAAAAAATAAGTTCATTAAAAGCCTCTACAAACCCTTCATCAATTATTTCATTTTTATTAAAATTTATTTCAAAAGGTGTTGATATTTCAATATCATTTATAGCAAATGTCTTTGCATTACATTGTCCTGTGGAAAAGAAAATATTTATTAAAGCAAGAAATAAAAAAAAATTATATAAAAGCTTTAAATTACTAAGTAGAGAAATAAATTTCATAAAACATATTAATGAATAAAAAAAAATTTACCTATAAAAAAAGTGGAGTTAATATTGGTGCTGCTGACAAATTTGTTGATTTCATTTCTACAGTTTCAGCAAAAAAAAGAGGCAAAAAAAAGTTTTCTAATATAGGTGGTTTTGGTTCAATTACGAACATACCAAACAATATTAAAAAACCTAGAATCGTAGCCTGTACTGATGGTGTGGGAACTAAAATTGAAATCGCTAATATATTAAACAAATTTGATACTATCGGTATTGACTTAGTTGCAATGAGTGTAAACGATTTAATTGTTCAAGGAGCAAAGCCATTACTTTTTTTAGATTATATATCTATAAATAAAATTGATCTTAAAAAACTTAAAGCAATAATAAAAGGGATTAAAAAAGGCTGTGATCAATCAGAATGTGAGCTTGTCGGTGGAGAAACTGCAGAAATGCCTGGTACTTATGAAAAGGGAAAATTTGATATTGCTGGATTTGCTGTTGGGGTTGTTGGAAAGAATAAAATTTTAAATAAAAATAAGATAAAAAAAAACAATCTTATACTAGCGGTTCCTTCCAGTGGTTTACATTCTAATGGTTTCTCTCTTGTAAGATATTTAATAAAACAAAAAAAAATTAACATTAAAAAAAATAAATTTTTAAAATCTGAACTTTTAAAACCAACCAAAATATATGTTAAAGAAATAATGAATTTAATTAATAAAAATTTAATTAATGGTTGTGCAAATATAACCGGAGGAGGATTATCTGATAATATTAAAAGAATAATACCAGATAAACTTTCTGCAAATATTAGTTTAGATAAAATTAAAACTTCTAAAATATTTAATTGGCTAAAAGACAATGGAATTTCTGAAAAAGAAATGCTCCAAACATTTAATTGTGGAGTTGGTTTTTGCATAATTATTGAAAGTAAAAATCTAAAAAAAATAAATAAATTTTTTTCAAAGAAATACAAACCCTATGTTATTGGAAAAATTTTTGAAGGTAAAAATAAAGTTAAGCTAGATGGTTCTATCAACTGGTTATAGTAAAATTAGAACGGCTGTATTTATCTCAGGTACAGGGAGTAACTTAAAATCTCTAATTAAATTTTCAAAAACTAAAAAATCCCCTATATCTATTGAGCTAATTGTTTGTAATGATTCAAAAGCAAAAGGATTAAATTATGCCAAAATATATAAAATAAAAAAAAAAGTAATTAATTTTAAAAAAAAAAATTTAAGTGAAAATAAGTTACTTTCAATTTTAAAAGCAAATGATATTGAAATGATTTGTCTTGCTGGATTTATGAAAATTTTATCAAAAAATTTTATTAAAAAATTTAAAGGAAATATTTTGAATATACACCCCTCGTTACTTCCTAAATATAAAGGATTAAATACTCATGAAAGAGTATTAAATAATAAAGAGAAATATTCAGGATGTACTGTTCATTTTGTAAGTTCTAAATTAGATTCTGGTAAAATAATTTTACAAAAAAAAGTTAAGATTTCAAAAAATGAAACTAGCGTATCTCTTGCTAAAAAAATTTTAATCCAAGAACATAAGCTATTCCCAAAAGCTATATTAAAAGTTGTTAATTTTTAAAGAAAAAATCTATCTCAATTTTTGCATTTTCAACACTATCTGATCCATGTACTGAATTTTTATCAATTGAAATTCCATATTTTTTTCTAATAGTGCCCTCTTCTGCGTCTTTTGGATTTGTAGCACCCATTAACTCTCTATTTCCTAAAACTGCATTCTGCTTTTCAAGAACCATAACAACAATCGGGCCAGATGAAAGGTAGTCACATAAATCGTTATAAAATGGCTTGGTTTCGTGAACTTTATAAAATTTTTCTGCTTCAGATTTTTCAATTTGAATTTTTTTTTCTTCTAATATTGCAAAACCATTATTTTTGAACATTTCTTTAATTTCATTCTCAAGATTTCTCTCTACCGCATCTGGTTTGATTATTGATAAGGTTCGCTCTAAATTACTCATAATGATCCTCTATTAGTTTATTTAATAATCTTACTCCATAACCTGTTGCGCCACCTGAATTCAATGCTCCTCCATATTTTGAAAAAGCCATTCCAGCTATATCTAGATGCGCCCAAGGTGTTTTATTTAAAATAAATCTTTGTAAAAATTGAGCAGCGGTTGTAGATCCTGCACCCCCAACATAATTAATATTTTGCATATCTGCATTTTTAGAATCAATAAGTTTATCAAAATTTTTGTTTAATGGCATTCTCCAAACTTTTTCCTCTACACTCTCTCCTGCATTAATTAACTGATTTGATAATTTGTCATTATTTGAAAACAAACCTGCATATTCGGAGCCTAATGATACAATTATTGCTCCAGTCAAAGTTGCTAAATCTACTATAAATTTTGGTTTAAATTTTTGCTCGGTATAAGTAAGAGCATCAGCTAATACGAGTCTTCCCTCAGCATCAGTATTTAAAATTTCAACTGTTTTTCCACTATAAGATTTAACTATATCACCAGGTCTTTGAGCATTACCACCTGGCATATTTTCTACAAGTCCCACAACACCAACAGCATTTATTTTAGCTTTTCTAAGAGCTAAACTTTTGATTAAACCAACTACAACTGCCGAACCTGCCATATCGTAAGTCATATCTTCCATAAACTTAGCCGGCTTAAGAGAAATTCCTCCTGTATCAAAACACACTCCTTTTCCAACAAAAGCTAAAGGTTGAGAATTATCTTTTAACCCTCTCCACTCCATAGTGACTAGATATGAGCCTCTAATACTTCCTTGACCAACACCAAGCAAAGTATTCATTCCTAATTTTCTTAATTTTTTTTCGTCATATATATTTATTTTTATTCCATATTTTTTTAATGATTTTAATCTTTTAGCGTATTCGTCAGGATGCAAAACATTTCCAGGCTCAGATACTAAATCCCTAGTATAAAAAGTCCCCTCTTCTATAGCTTTAAATTTAATTTGATCTTTTACAGAAATGTTATTTTTACCAATAACGTTAAATAATATTTTTTCTTTCTGCTTTTTTGATTTATATTTTTCAAATTTGTAAGATTTTAATTTTAAACCATGCAAAAAATATCCAATTAAATTTTTGAATTTAGCAGGCACAGTATCTGAATTGATTTGATACTCATTTGTTTTGATTCTACTTAGCATTTTGTAAAATTTTGCTCCCAAATTTTCAATATCAAAATTTTTTAAATTTTTTTTTATTGATACCAATATAATTTTTCTTTTAGAGTTAATATCGAAACTTAGAATTTCTTTCTTAAGATCTTTTGTTTTTATTAAATCAGAAATAAATGAATATTCTTTTTCTAAAATATATTTTTTTAAACTTGCGATATTGAACTTTTCATCCACAAATAAAACAAGATTTGGCGAGTTTTTTTTAAACTGGGATTTTTTATTAATAATTGTGATAGTCATAAATTTTAAATACACTCTAGGAGCGATGAATGCTATATATGAGTAAAAATACCATTTTTCAATGAAAAAAATTTTATTTAAAAAATTACTATTTGACTACATGAGCTTTTTTTTAATAGCTCTATTAAGTTCCAGTATAATAATTTGGGTTTTTCAAGCAGTAAATTTTCTAGATATTATGATAGAAGATGGTCGAGATTATCTAGTTTATTTTAGCTATTCAATTTTAAATTTTCCAAAAATTATTAGCAGGCTACTACCTTTTGTATTATTTTTTAGTCTTTTTTATGTGACACTAAGGTATGAAACAAACAACCAATTAATGATTTTTTGGAGTTTTGGAGTAAATAAAATACAAGTAATTAATTTTATAATTAAATTATCTATTCTTTTAACTATTATACAATTTTTGTTAACTTCTCTAATTGTTCCAAAGTCTCAGGAAATTGCAAGATCTTTTTTAAAAAATTCAACTGTTAATTTTTTTGAAAATTTTATTAAACCTCAAAGATTTAACGATACAATTAAAGGTATAACTATTTTTAGTGAAAAAAAAGATATTAGAGGAAATCTGTATAATCTTTATCTTAAAAAAGAAATTGATAAAGATAACTTTCAAATTACATATGCAAAAAAAGGACAATTTAAAGAAATAAATAATGTACCTTTGTTAGTTTTGTTTGATGGCGAAACTATAACTGGAAAAAATGATGAAATAACAAATTTTGGTTTTTCTAAATCTGATTTTCCATTAAACAGTCTTGAAACCAACACTACGACATATACAAAAACACAAGAACTATCTACATATAAACTCAGTAAATGTATTTATTATTTATTTCATCCAAATCGAAAAATAAAAAAAAAAGAAATTGATAAAATTGAAAATTGTTCTGAAAGTAATTTAAGAAATATTTTGAAAGAAATTTACAAAAGAACAATTATTCCTTTCTATGTGCCAATATTAATGTTAGCACCTTTTTTATTAATTTTATCTTCAAAAGAAAATGTTTCATATACAAAAATAAAAATTTTTACTTTTTTAACTGGATTATTTTTTATAATTTTTTCAGAAACTACAATAAGATTAATTTCAGAAAATACTGTCAATAATATTTTATTATCTATAATTCCAATAATTTTCTTTTTAACAATATATTTTTATTTTTTCACAAAATTTTCATTTAGCAAAATATTAAAATGACTACATATATAAAATTTTTCATTAATACATTTTATAAATCATTTTTCTTTGTTTTATTAATAATGTTTAGTTTGGTATTTATATTAAATCTATTAAGTGAACTTGAGTTTTTTAAAGAGATAGATATAAAAATTTATTTCCCATTACTATTGTCTTTATTAAATTCACCTACAATGATTTTTGAAATGTTTCCGTTTATAATTTTAATTACAATTCAATTATTTTTTATTAAATTATTTTCTAATAACGAAATCGAAATTTTTAAATATTCAGGCTTAAAAAACACCAAAATAATATTGATATTAAGTGTGATTTCCGTATTAACTGGGTTAATAATAACGACAGTATTTTATAATTTTTCATCAGGTTTAAAAAACTTTTACCTTAAATTAAAATCACCCTATACTTCTGATGGTAAATATCTTGCTGTAGTTACAAAAAATGGATTATGGATTAAGGATGAAATTGATGGAAAAATATTAATTATAAACTCTTCAGAAATAAATCAAAATTTCCTCATAGATAATTATATAACAGAATTTAGTAAAGATTATGACGTTCTTAGAAATATAAAGAGTCCAAAAATTGATATTATAAATAACGAATGGATTTTATTTGATGCAAAAATTTATCAAAATAATAATTATGAAATCCAAAAAATTTCAAAATTAAAAACTAGTTTTAATCTAGAAAGGATCAGAAGTTTGTATTCTAATTTATCATCTTTAAATATATTTCAATTATATGAATTGCGAGAAAACTATAAAAAATTAAATTATTCTTTAACTGAAGTTGAGTTACAGTTATATAAATTGGTTTCATTTCCGTTATATCTGCTATTGGTTTCTATTTTTTCAGCACTAATCATGTTTAGGGTTAAAAGACTTGAAAACTCAACATTTAAAATTGCTCTTGGTTTGTTCTTTTCAGTAATTATATATTATGTTAATAATTTTTTCTTTGTGTTAGGAAGTTCTGAAAAATTACCACTATTATTTTCAGTTTTTTTTCCATTGACAATATTTGTATTAATTAATGGTTTAATGATTAATAAAATTAATGAAAAATAAAATTTTAAAATATTTAGCTTGTTTATTTTTATTTTCATTAATTAGCAATGTTTCATACAGCGATGAACCATTTAATTTTGATGTTACAGAAGTAGAAATTCTTCAAGAGGGTAACCTATTTAAAGGACTTAAAAAAGGAACAATAACATCTGATGATGGAATTATAATTGATGCAGATCAATTTGAATATAATAAGGAAAAAAATATTTTAACAACCGATGGAAATGTAAAACTTAATGACACAAATAGAAAAATAATAATAACAACTGACAATGCTATATATTTTAAAAATAAAGAATTAATATATACCTACGGAAATTCTAAAGCAATTGATGAAAATGGTATTGTAATTACAGCTGATAATTTTGAATTTAATAAATTTGAAAATTTAATTAAAGCCTATGGTAATGTTAAAATAAATAATCCAGTAAAAGATTACTTAATTTATTCTGAAAAAATTTCGTATTTTAAAAATTTTGAAAAAATTATTTCTACTGGAAAAACTAAGGCAATAGTTAAATCTAGATATATTATAGATTCATCAGATGTAAATTTTTTAATAGATGAAAATAATTTTAGTTCTGAAGAAAATACGAGTATCAATGATCAAAAGTCAAACTTTTATTATTTGGAAAAATTTAATTTTGATATTAATGAAGAAATTTTAAAAGGTGAAGATATTGTAGTAATCACTAATTTTGGTTTACCCAAAAGTGATCAAATGTATTTTTCTACAGCAATGATAAACTTCCAACAAAAAAAATTTTTAGCAAGTGATACGACAATAAAGGTTGATAAAAATATTTTTAATAACCGTAATCAAGATCCTAGACTTAAAGGTGTTTCATCAAGAGGAATAGGAAATAAAACATTTGTAAATAAAGGGATTTTTACAAGCTGTAATGATAATGATGAATGTCCTCCCTGGGTAATTGAGTCTGAGAATATAATTCACGACAAAGATAAAAGACAAATTACATATAACAATGCAATCTTAAAAGTATATAATTTGCCTGTTCTTTATTTTCCAAAATTTTTTCATCCAGATCCTACAGTAGAAAGACAATCTGGCTTTTTGAGACCACAACTAAACGAGTCGAGTATCCTTGGTACTTCTCTTTATGTACCATACTTTAAAGTTATATCAGACAATAAAGACCTTACTTTAAGACCTAAAATCTTTGATAGTAAAATTTATATGATCCAAACTGAGTATAGACAAGAAAATGAAAATTCATCATTTATTGCAGATTTTGGTTTAACCAAAGGATATAAATCCTCATTACAAAATGATAAGAACAGTTTAATCCATTTTTTTACAAATTTTAGTAAGAACCTGAAATTAGATAATTACGAAACTAGTACTTTAAATCTATCATTAAGCAAAGTCAGTAATGATACATATCTCAAAGTTTTTGATAATAGTCTATCAGAAACACCTCTGTCTCCATCGAATAAAGATATATTGTCCTCTTCTTTAAAAATTATTTTAGATAATGAAAAATATAATTTTGATGCTGATATTAGTATGACCGAAGATTTAAATAAAAAAAATAGTGATAGATATACTTATACCTTTCCTTCATATAGTTTTAATAAAAATTTACTTTTTGAAAAAATTCCTGGTGTGTTTACTTTTGATTCTACCGGAAGTAACCATTTAAAAAATACAAATAATTTAACTCAATCTGTGTACAATAATTTTAAATATAATTCTAACAATTATATTTCCAAAAATGGTTTTATGAATAATTTTAAATTTTATTATAAGAATTCAAATATAGTTTCAAAAAAGGATCCAACATACAAAAATAGCCCGACTATAAGATTTGCTAATATTTATGAAATTTCTTCTTCTTGGCCCTTATATAAAAGAAACCAAATATCAAATAGTTCAATTATTCCAAAAATATCTTATAGAATTAATCCGAATGGTATGAATGATATGAGTGGCGCCTCTAGAAGAATAGATATAAATAACATATTTAATATCGACAGGTTGAGTATTAGTGAGGCTTTTGAAGAAGGTCAATCTCTTACATTGGGTTTAAATTATATAAATCAAAATTTTGAAAATGATTCTAAAAGATTTGAAGCAAGCTTAGCTACTGTTTTAAGAGATAAAGTTAGCGATAAAATTCCTACATCATCAACAATTAATCAAAAAGGTTCTGACATTTTTGGATCAATAAATAATTCTTTTTCAGAAAATTTATCTTTAAATTATAAATTTTCAATGGATAATAATTTAAACAAATTTCACTATAACTCTATCTCAAGCACTATAAGTCTAAATAATTTTGTAACCACGTTTAATTTTGTGGAAGAAAATAGTTCTATAGCTGACACAAATACTATATCGAACTCAACCTCATATCAAATAGATGAAAATAACTTTTTAACTTTTAGTACAAGACGAAATAGAAAAATTGACCTTACAGAGTTCTACGATTTAGTTTACGAGTATAAAAATGATTGTCTGATAGCAGGATTAAAATTTAGAAAAACTTATTATCAAGATAGAGAAGTAAAACCCAAAGAAGATATATTATTAACTTTAACGTTAATACCATTAACTACATATGAGCAAAGAGTTGAAAGCCTTGATTTTAATTTTGATTAATATTAAAGAATTAGTTTTTAAAAACTTTAAAACAATTTGTGTTTTGTTGTTTACTTTATTTTTTTCAACAAGCATTAATGCTATTGAAAATAAAATATTAATTAAAATAAATAATGAGATAGTTACAACTCATGATATTTCATCTGAAATAAAATATTTAAAAATATTAAATCCAAATCTTAATGAAATTGATGAGGATACAATAAACAAAATAGCTAAAAACTCGATTATTAAAGAAAAAATAAAAAAAATTGAAATAAGTAAAAATAAAAATAATTTAGTGATAAATGAAAAATATTTAAATCAACTAATTAAAAATATTTATACAAACTTAAACATAGATACTAAAGATGAATTTGAAAAATATTTATCGATTAACAAGTTAAATTTAGAAATGATTAAAAATAAAATTTCAATAGAAGCACTTTGGAATGAAATTATTTTTTTTAAATTTTCTAAGAAAATAAAAATTAATAAGCAAAATTTAGAGAGGAAAATTAAAGAAAGTGAAAAAAAATTTATATTATCTTATGAACTTTTTGAAATAATATTCAATGTAGATAACAAAGAAGAATTAAGTAAAAAATTTAAGGAAATAAAATATGATATTGAAGAAAAAGGTTTTTCAAGCGCCGCATCTATTCATAGTATTTCAGATACAAGTAAAATTGGTGGTAAATTAGGTTGGATTAGTGAAAAGTCTTTAAGTAATGAGATTAAAAAGGAATTAAGTTTTATAAAGGAGGGACAATACTCTAAACCAATAATAACACCTGGTGGAATTTTAATCTTAAAAATAAATAAAATTCAAAAAGAAAAAGTAGAGATTAACTTTGAAAATGAATTAAAAAAATTAATTAATATTGAAACCAATAAACAGTTAAATCAATTCTCTTACCTATATTTTAATAAAATAAAGAAAAACATTCAAATAAATGAACTATAGTCCAATATTAATTGTTACGGGAGAACCAAATAGTATTTTTTTGGAAATATTTTTTAAATCAATAAGAAAAAAAAAAATTAAAAGTCCTATAATTTTAGTTTCCTCGGTAAAACTTTTGCGGCTCCAGATGAAAAAACTTAAGATTAGAAAAAATATAAATATACTTAACCCTAATGAAATAGACCGATATAATTTGAGTAATAAATCAGTAAATTTAATAAATGTAGATTATAAAGTTTCAAAAGCTTTTGAAAAAATTTCAAGGAAATCAAATAAATATATAGACAATTGTTTTGAGCTGGCATTTTCAATAATTAAAAAAACAAATATTTATAAATTCATTAATGGCCCTATTTCAAAAAAAAATTATTTAAATAAAAAATACTTAGGAATTACAGAATTTATTTCTCAAAAATTTAATACTAAAAAAAACGCCATGCTTATTTACAACAAAAAATTGTCAGTTTGTCCAATAACAACTCATTTACCTTTAAAATTAGTGGCTAAAAAAATTAATAAGAAATTAATATTTGAGAAAGTAAAGTTAATAAATGAATTTTACATGGATAAATTAAACAGAAATCCTAAAATTGCTATATTGGGGATAAATCCTCATTGTGAAAGTGTAGAAAAATATAATGAAGATGAAAAAATAGTTAAACCTACAATTAAATCATTAAAAAAACTCAAATATTTAGTTTATGGACCTTTTGCGGCTGACACAATATTTTTAAAAAAAAATAGAAAAAATTTTGATGTAATTTTAGGAATGTATCATGATCAAGTGCTAACGGGTATAAAAACATTGTTCGAATATGATGCAATTAATATTACTTTAGGTCTGCCATTTATAAGAATTTCACCAGATCATGGTCCCAACGAAAAAATGATAGGAAAAAATATCTCAAACCCATTAAGTTTAATTAGGGCAATAGAATTTTTAGATAAAAATTGATTAAAGCAAAAAAAAGTTTAGGTCAAAATTTTTTAATTGATAAAAATATTTTAAATAAAATTGTAAATACTACAAAAATTCAAGATAAAACAATTCTCGAAATTGGACCAGGTACTGGGAATCTTACATCTTGTATTCTTAAAAAAAATCCAAAAAAAATTTTTGTAATTGAAAAAGATGAGGAATTAATTGTTGATCTAAAAAATAAATTTAATAATCAACTTACAATTATTAATGATGACGTATTAGATGTAGATGAAACCATTCTTTTTAAAGATAAAGTAATAGTTTTTGGTAACTTGCCCTACAATATTTCGACTGAAATTCTCAGTAAATGGATAATTAATTTAAAAAATAATTTTTGGTTTGAAAGTCTAATTTTAATGTTTCAGAAAGAAGTTGCTGATAGAATAATTGCTGAGTTAAATACCTCTAATTACGGAAGATTATCAATAATTTCTAATTGGAAACTAAATATAAAAAAAATATGTGATATTAAACCAGGTGCATTTTATCCAAGGCCCAAAATAGATAGCTCATTATTATTTTTTTCACCTAAAAGAAATTTTGTAAAAATAAAAAACCCGAATAATTTAGAGAAAATTACTAGAATATTCTTTAATCAAAGAAGAAAAATGATAAAAAAACCTTTTAATCAACTTTTTAATGGAGATCAAAGAGTTTTGGATAAACTTAAAATAAATTTAAATTTAAGACCACAAAATCTAAGTTTAAATACTTATTATAATCTCACCTCTGAATATGAAAATTTAATAAGTTAATTTTTCAACATGACTTCTAATATAGTCAAGATCGTAATCTCTAGAGCCATTATTTAAAACTGCATCAATTAAATTGGTTATTTTATTATAACATTCATTTAAATCATTGTTTATAACAACATAATCATAATTTATCCAATGCAACACATCTCTTTCAAATTGCTTCATTCTTTCTTCAGCTATTAATTTATCACTTGAATGTCGTTTAGATAATCTTTCAAACAAAACTTTCTTGCTTGGAGGTAGTATAAAAAAAGTAATTAATTTATAATCTAATTTTTTATTCTTTATCTGATCAGCACCCTGCCAATCAATATCGAATAGTACATTTTTACCTTTGTTTAATTTATCTATTACTGGCGTTCTTGTTGTGCCATAAAAGTTATTGAAAACTTTTGCGTATTCTAGAAACTCTTGATTTTTAATTAATCTCTTAAATTTTGTTTCATCAACGAAAAAATAATCCTCATTTCGATTTTCATTAGGTCTGGGTTGTCTGGTTGTATGTGATATTGAGATTTCAAAATTATCTTTTTCAGATAACTTTTTTACTAAAGTAGTTTTACCAGCTCCTGAGGGGGAGGATAAAATTATCATTACCCCATCTTTTTCTGATGGCATTAAAATTTCTAGTTTGCTTTTCCTTCGATAAATTTAACTGCATCACCCACAGTTAAAATTTTCTCAGCTTCACTGTCTGAAATTTCAGATCCAAATTCTTCTTCGAAAGCCATCACCAATTCAACGGTATCTAAACTATCAGCTCCTAAATCATCTATAAAACTTGACTCCTCAGTAACTTTTGCTTCATCGATACCCAAGTGATCTGCTACAATTTTTTTAACTTTGCTTGAAACGTCTTCTGACATATTGATCCTTTTTTGTTATAAATTCTTAATAGTTTAAAAACCTATTTTGTCAAGCCATATACATGCCCCCATTAACATGCAAGGTTTCACCATTAATATAACTTGACTGGTCTGAGCATAAAAAAAACACTGCATTTGCAATATCATCTGGTTCTCCAAGTCGTGCTGAAGGAATTTTTGATATTATGGCCTCTTTAAATTTATCATCTAATTTATCTGTCATTGCTGTTTTAATAAATCCTGGGGAAATACAATTTATATTAATATTTTTCTTAGCATATTCTATTGCCAAACTCTTTGACATTGCAATTATACCTGCCTTGGATGCGGTGTAATTAGCTTGACCCAAATTTCCTGTATGACCTACAACAGATGTGATATTAACGATCTTACCAGATTTATTTTTAAGCATTTTTTTAATTGCTGATTTACTTAGCAAAAAAGTTGAAGTTAAATTAACATCAATTACTTTTTTCCATTCCTCAAGACTCATTCTTATTGCCAGGTTATCTTGAGTGATACCAGCATTATTAACTATACAATCTAATTTTCCACCCAGTTCTTTTGTTGCATTTTCTACAAATTCCTCAATTTTATTATTTTGAGAAATATCAAACTTTAATATTTTGATATTTTTATACTTATTTTTAAGCCCATCAAGTTTTTCTATTCTTGTGCCTGAAGCTAATAAGTTTGCTCCAGCTTGATTTAATTTTTTAATTATTGAGTTTCCAATTCCACCTGAGGCGCCCGTAACAATAATATTTTTACCATTTAAATCTATCATATTTTTAAACTCTCAATATCACTTTGACTATTAATTGTATCAATTTTAACATCTTTACTTATTCTTTTTACCAAACCTGATAAAACTTTCCCAGGTCCAATTTCTATAAAGTGATTTACATCACTTTTTATCATATTAATCACACTTTCTCTCCATCGAACTCTATTTTCTATTTGCTTTATTAAGAGACTTTTAAGCTCATCTGAATCTTTAATTTCGTTTGCAGTCACATTCGAAATTAATTTATTTTTTCCATCTTTAAAATTAAGCTTATTTAGCTCTTCTTCCATTATTTTTGTAGCATTATTCATCAAATCACAGTGAAAAGGCGCACTAACAGGAAGTTTGATGTTTTTTACTGAATTATCCTTTAAAATTTGCGTTAGCTTTTTTAAATCCTCTATTTTTCCACTTAAAACGATTTGACCTTCAGAATTATCATTTGCAATTTGAACTTTAAATATTTCTTTATTTTCTATTAAAATTTTTTCAATTATTTCAACTGTTGAGCCTAACACCGCAACCATTCCTCCCTGTCCTTTGGGCACTGAGTTTTGCATAGCATCTCCTCTAATTTTTAATATTTTTAAGGTTTCTGAAAAATCTAAATATTCTGCACATGACAAAGCTGAATATTCACCTAGAGAGTGTCCGGCAAAATATTTTGCTTGATTTAAATCCAAGTTAAATTCTTTCTTCACTACATTAAATATTGAATAACTAATTAAAAATATTGCTGGCTGCGTATTGACTGTTAAATCTAATTCTTCTTTTGGCCCATCGAGAATAAGCTTAGAAATTGAAAAATTTAGAGTTTCGTCTGCCTGTTTAAAAAGGTTTTTAACTATATCATATTTGTCATAAAGTTCTTTCCCCATTCCTACAATTTGAGATCCCTGGCCCGGAAAAATTACTGAAAACATATAAAAAAAACTAATATTTTTGCCTTTTTAACTATTGTAATTGAACTTTTATAATAGTATATCCTCACTTTTTATTAAAGAACTTAAATGAATTTATACGAGCATACAATTATAGCTAGGCAAGATACTTCACCAAGTGAATTAAAGCAATTAACAGATAAATATTCTAAAATTGTAGAAAAAAATGATGGTGAAGTTGTTAAAACTGAAAACTGGGGACTTCTAAACTTATCTTATCTAATTAAAAAGAATAAAAAAGGTAGTTACATACACTTTAAAATAAAAGGTAAAGGTAATGTTATTGATGAATTAGAAAAAATTGAAGCAATTGATAAGAAGTTGCTAAGATATCTAACAGTAAGAGTAAAAAAATTTGATTTAGAAACAAACTATTTTGGAAAAAAAGAAGATAGTGATAAAAAAGAAAGCGTTAAGAATTAATGCCAAAAAGACAAAGTGGAAATAAAAAAGGAAAACAAAGTAACTTTGCAAAATTAAGTATTTTTCAACCAAATAAGTATAAATTTAAAAAAACTTGTCCTTTATCGATAAAAGGTGCTCCAGAAGTAGATTATAAAAATATAAAACTTTTGAGAAAATATGTGTCTGAAAATGGTAAAATTTTACCTTCTAGAATTACAAATGTGTCTCAAAAAAAACAAAGAGAACTATCTCTCTCAATAAAAAGAGCTAGAAATTTAGCATTAATATAAATGAAAGTAATTTTATTAGAAAATATTAAAAGAATTGGTTCTATTGGTGAAGTGATAGACGTAAAAAGAGGTTTTGCTAGAAACTTTCTAATTGCTAATAAAAAAGCTCTCTATGCTTCAAAAGAAAACATAAAAGAAGTTGAAAAGATTAAAACTGAGTTATCAAAAAAAGATAACGAAAAGAAAAAAAAAGCTTCTCAAATTGCAGAGCAAATTAATGGAAAAGAATATTCTGTTAAAAAACTTAGCACAGAAAATAACGAATTATATGGTTCAGTTAAACCAACAGAAATTTCAAAACTTATTCAAGATGAAAACAAAGTTGATATCAAGCCATCTATGATTCAACCAATTGAAGAAATAAAAGCTTTAGGAAAATTTAAAGTTAAAATATCTTTACACTCTGAAGTTGATGCTGAAATTACAATCAATGTTTCTTCAGCAGAATCAATTCAGTAATTATACATTCTTTTCCCCAGCAACAATTTATAATTTGATTTAGTTTTTTTTCATGTAAGTTTTGTTTAATGGAAAACAATTTAAGCATAGTCAAAGATCAGTTTAAAGAATTACCAAACAACATAGAAGCAGAACAAGCTGTAATAGGATCTATTCTTGTAAGTAACGAGATGTTTGATGAAATAAGTACTATCATTGAGGCTTCAAATTTTTATGATCCTATGCATCAAAAAATTTTTGAGTCGATTTCAAGTTTAATTTACAAAGGACTTTTAGCAAATCCAATTACTCTAAAAAATTATTTTGAAGATGAAAAAGATGATTTAAATGTTCCAGAATACCTAGTAAAGATAACTAAATTTTCTACATCAGTTAGGCAAACAATAGAATATTCCAAAATTATTTACGATATGTTTGTTCGAAGAGAATTAATTAAAATTTCTGAACAAACTGTTGATGACGTTAAAGTAAACGACCTTGAAACAAATGGACAAAATATTATTGAGAAAACTGAAAAATCATTATTTGATTTAGCAGAAAAAGGTTCGTTTAATTCTAACATAATCAAATTTGATGAAGCAATGAAACAGACTATTGATATGGCTTCAGCAGCTTACAAAAATGAAGGAGGCATAGTAGGTGTTCCTACTGGACTTCGAGATTTAGATTATAAACTTGGTGGTTTACATCAATCAGATTTGATTATTATTGCTGGACGTCCATCTATGGGTAAAACTTCTTTAGCAACTAATATAGCGTTTAATGCAGCAAAAAATTTACAAGATAGTGGCAAAGAATCTTCAATTGCTTTTTTTTCGCTAGAAATGTCCTCTGAACAATTGTCTACAAGAATTATTTCTGAACAAGCAAGAATTAGTTCAAACGATATAAGACAAGGAAGAATTACTGATGAACAATTTGATAAATTCTTAGAAACCTCTAAGGATATTGCAGACCTACCTTTATTTATAGATGAAACACCCGCAATAAGTATTGCTGCTATGAGCAATAGAGCCAGAAGAATTAAAAGACGAAGTGGTCTAGATATGATTGTAGTTGATTACATTCAATTAATGAGAGGAACTACTTTTAATAAAGATGGAAGAGTGCAAGAAATCTCTCAGATTACTCAAGGGCTTAAAGCTATAGCAAAAGAACTTTCTGTTCCTGTGGTAGCTCTTTCACAATTGTCTAGACAAGTCGAACAAAGAGATGACCATAAGCCTCAATTAGCAGACCTAAGAGAGTCAGGTTCCATTGAGCAAGATGCGGATGTTGTAATGTTTGTTTACAGAGAAGGATACTATTTGCAGAGAAAAGAGCCAAGAGAAGCGACAGTTGAACACGCAGAGTGGCAAGCAAAAATGAATGAAGTTGCGCACTTAGCCGAAATTATAATTGGAAAACAAAGACATGGTCCTATTGGTAAAGTAACTCTTGAATTTGAAGAAAGATTTACAAAATTTAAGGATACTCAATTAAGTTAATTTCCAATATAAAGAGCTTGAATGATAGCTCATTTTTATCAAAACGTTATCCTTAAAAATCCTAAAGCAATATTTGTATTGTTAATTATTGCTATTTTAAGTTTTGGGTATAATTCAAAAAATTTTAGACTAGATGCTTCCTCAGAAACTCTCTTGATAGAAGGAGACCCAGATTTAGAATATTTAAAAGAAGTATCTGATAGATATGGATCTAAAGAATTTTTAATTCTTACCTATACACCTAATGAGGGGATGGTAACTGACTCTTCAATTAATAATTTATTAAGTTTAAAATATAAAATCCAAAGTCTCAATTGGGTCCATAGTGTAATTACATTATTAGACATTCCACTTTTAAATAATTCTGATGCACCCCTTCAAGAAAGACTAGAAAGCTTTAAAACTTTAAAAGATGAAGATGTTGATAGAAATCGAGGTTTTAAAGAAATTTTAAATAGTCCTGTTTTTAGAAACTTTGTAATAAGTGAAGACGGTAAAACTAGTGGGATTATTGTTAACATTAAACAGTCTCAAAAATTAAAAGATATAGAAAACAAATCAAAAGAAGAAATTGAACTAATTAAAGATCAAATCAAAAAACAAAACCATCAGAATATTTTAGAAATTAGACAAGTTATTCAAAGTTATGGTGATGTTGGAAAGATTTATCTTGGAGGAATACCAATGATTGCTGATGATATGATGACTTTTATCAAAAGCGATATAATTGTTTTTGGTTTGGGTGTTCTGTTATTTATAATTGCCACTTTATGGTTTGTTTTTAGAAATTTTCTTTGGATTGTAGTTCCTATAAGTAGTTGTCTTTTTTCTGTAATAATAATGATGGGATTACTTGGATTGCTAGGATGGAAAGTTACGGTTATTTCATCAAATTTTATTGCACTGATGTTAATTCTAACAATGGCAATGAATATTCATATGAGCACAAGATTTCTTCAACTTAAAAAAGATTTTCCATCAAAAAATAATTTTGAAATTATTTCCTTAACAACTTCAAAAATGTTTTGGCCAATTCTTTATACTGTTCTTACGACAATTTTCGCTTTCTTATCTTTAATTTTTAGTGAAATAAAACCTATTATTGATTTTGGCTGGATGATGACTTTTGGTTTGATTACATCATTTATCATTACATTTACTTTGCTACCTACCCTTTTAAACTTTGCACCCACAAATAATATTTCAGTTAAAAAAGAACAGAAATCTAAAATTACAAATTTACTTAGTTTAATTTCTATAAATAATAAAAACTCTATCTTCTTAGTAACTGGAATAGTTATAATATTCAGTGTTATTGGAATAAGTAAGCTTGAGGTTGAAAATAGTTTTATAAATTACTTTGATAAGAATACTGAAATTTACAAGGGTATGAAGCTTATAGATGAGGAGCTAGGTGGAACCACTCCTTTGGAAGTTATTATAAAATTTCCTGAGAAAGAGAAGGTAAAAAAATCTGAAGAAGATGACGAATTTGACGATTGGGGTGATGAAGAAGATACTAATGATGAAAAATATTGGTTTACCAAAGATAAAATTGATCTAATTACATCTATTCATAATTACTTAGATAGCTTACCAGAAATTGGTAAAGTTCTATCTTTTTCATCAATTATAGAAGTAGCTACTCAATTAAATAATAATAAGCCTTTAGGCACTTTAGAAATGGGAGTACTTTACTCTAAAATTCCTGAGAGCATTAAAACTGAAATCATTGATCCCTATCTTTCAATTGAAGATAATGAGGCTAGAATTAGTTTAAGAATTATAGATTCGCAGGATGATTTAAGAAGAAATGATTTAATTAAAAAAATTAATTTTGATTTAAAAGATCAATTCGGGTTAGAAGAAAAAGATTACAAATTAGCAGGTGTATTAATATTATTTAACAATTTATTACAAAGCTTGTTTAAATCTCAAATTTTAACATTGGGATTAGTTATGATTGGAATATTTTCAATGTTCATAATCTTATTTAGAAATATTAGACTTTCATTGATTGGCGTTGTTCCAAATTTTATTGCTGCTTTTTTTATACTAGGAATAATTGGATTGTTAGGAATACCTTTGGATATGATGACTATAACTATTGCAGCAATTACAATAGGAATTGCTGTAGATAACAGCATTCACTATATTTACAGATTTAAAGAAGAGTTTAATAAAATAAAGGATTACAATAAAACATTAAAAACTTGTCATTCAACTGTTGGCGTCGCTATACTAAACACTTCAATCACGATTGTTTTTGGATTTTCAATTTTGGTGTTATCAAAGTTTATCCCAACAATTTATTTTGGTGTGTTTACTGGCCTGGCAATGCTATTAGCTATGATATCGGTATTGACTTTGCTTCCTGCATTAATCTTAATTATTAAACCTTTTGGCAAATCATCTTAATGTTAGAAATCATAAAAGATTTTTATAAAGCAATATCAATTATTGATTTAATATATTTAATTTTAACAATCCTTTCTTTGATAAATTGTTACAAAAAAGGCTTCATTTTAAGTATCCTTTCAATGGCTAAATGGTTGCTAGCATACATAATTACATTAATTTTATTTCCAAAAATTAAACCCTATGTAAAAGACATAATTGATAATGAGTATGTGCTCGATGTTGGTTTGGGAATAGTAATTTTTGTTGTTGTTATATTTTTAGTTTTATTAGTTAATAAGGGAATTAGTAAAGCAGTCAGATATACGGGAATCGGCGGCTTAGATACAACATTTGGATTCTTTTTTGGTTTTATAAGAGCTTACATTATTTCTGTATGTATCTTTTCAGGTGTACATATCGTTTATAATTATGATAAATGGCCAATAAATTTTGACAAATCATACGTCTTTCCATATTTAGAAAAAGGTAGTAGTTATCTGATAAAAGAATTTCCTAATGAAAAAACATATCAAGATTCTAAAGAAAAAATTACAGAGCTATAATCCAAGACTAAAGGAAGAATGTGGAGTTTTTGGTATTAGTAATGCAAAGGATGCTTCAGCTCTAACAGCACTTGGACTACATGCTTTGCAACACAGGGGTCAAGAAGGTTGTGGAATAGTTACTTTTGACGGGGAAAAATATTATTCTGAAAAAAGATTTGGCTTAGTAGGAGATAATTTCAACAAAGAGAAAGTACTTAACAATCTTAAGGGAAATTATGCAATTGGCCATAACAGATACAGCACAACAGGTAACAATATATTAAGAAATATTCAGCCCTTTTTTGCTGACACCAATGCAGGTGGAATTGGAGTTGCACACAATGGAAATCTTACTAATTCAATAGCTTTAAGAAATAAACTAGTTGAAGATGGAGCTATATTTTACACTACTTCAGATACTGAAACGATTGTTCAATTAATTGCTAAATCAAAAAGATCAAAAACAATTGACAAAGTAATTGATGCAATTTTTCAAATCCAAGGTGGCTATTCATTAGTGATGTTAACACAAAACTCATTAATTGGGGTTAGAGATCCTTATGGAATAAGACCTCTAGTAATCGGTAAGCTTGGTAATAGTTTTGTCTTAGCATCTGAAACTTGTGCATTTGATATAATTGGTGCAAAATTTTTAAGAGAAGTTGAAAACGGTGAAATAGTTTTAATTGAAAATAATGAACTAAAAAGTATTAAACCTTTTCCTACTAAAAAAGTTAGACCTTGTGTATTTGAATATATTTATTTTTCAAGACCAGACAGTTTAATTGGAGGAAAAACAGCATATGAACATAGAAAAAATATTGGTAGAGAACTTGCAAAAGAAAATGATACTGATGCAGATATAGTGGTTCCAGTTCCAGATTCTGGAAATGCAGCTGCTATGGGTTTTGCTCAAGAATTAAAAATGAACTTTGAACATGGATTAATTAGAAATCATTATGTTGGAAGAACTTTCATCGAGCCAAGCCAGAAAATTAGAAGCTTGGGTGTCAAATTAAAATTAAATGCTAATCAAACAACAATTAAAAATAAAAAAATAATTCTAATTGATGACTCACTTGTTCGGGGAACTACATCATATAAAATAGTAAAAATGCTTTATGATGCTGGCGCAAAAGAAATTCATGTAAAAATTGCGTGTCCTGAAATAAGATACCCAGATTTCTATGGTGTAGATACACCTACAAAAAAAGAATTGCTAGCAGCAAATAAAACTAATGATGAAATTTGTGAACATATTGGAGCTAAAACTTTGAGATTTTTATCAATTGAAGGATTGTATAAAGCTATTGGTTTTGAAAAAAGAAACGAAACATATCCACAATTAACAGATCATTATTTCACGGGTGAATATCCTGTTAAATTAGTGGATGAATTAGGAGATAATAAAATAACCCAGTTATCTTTACTAAGCACAGGATCAAACAATTAAATTATGAAAACAGTAAATTTTACTGAAATGAAAAATGGAACTAAGGAAGATTATGAGCTTCTTGAAAAATTTGAGAAAAACTTTGAAAGACAAACAGCTGAGAGAGTTTTAAATTATTTATCAAAACAAACTGCTACTTTAGAGGGTTACAAAATCACTAGACTAGAACACTCATTACAAGCTGCAACTAGAGCTTTTAAAAATAAAGAAAGTGATGAAATGGTTGTTGCAACTTTACTACATGATATTGGAGACGATCTAGCGCCAATGAATCATTCCCAATATGCTGCATCCATACTTAGACCTTATGTTTCGGAAAGAACTTATTGGATTGTTCTACATCATGGTCTTTTTCAAACTTACTACAGTGCTCATCATTTAGGTGGCGATAAAAATGCAAGAGATAAATTTAAAGATCACAAATATTATCAAGACACGATAGATTTTTGTGAAAAATATGACCAATGCTCTTTTGACCCTGATTACAAAAGTATGACTTTGGATGATTTTAAGCCATTAGTTAAAAAAATATTTGCAAAAGAGCCTTATTATTATCTTTAAATTTAAGTATAAATCACTACTTACAGCGCATGATTGATTCAAAAGTAAAAATTATAAATTATTTTAAATCAGGTATTAAAGAACTCAAAAATTTCAAAATTGGAATCGAGCATGAAAAGTTTTTATTTAATAATTCGGATAATAAAAGGATTGATTATTCAAAAATAAAAGAAATGTTTACAGCTCTGCTTGAATTTGGCTGGAATCCAGTTTTTGAAAAAGAAAACATCATTGCTCTGAATAAAGGTGGAAAAAATATAACTCTTGAACCAGGTAACCAAATAGAATTATCAGGAGATAAATTAAATCATATGCACGAAGCTTGTGCAGAGTCACAAGACTATTTGTTTGAATTAAAACAAGTAACAAAAAAACTAGATATAAAAATTGTTAGTGCAGGATTCGATCCTATATCAAAATTAAATGAAATCCCAAACAATCCTAAGCAGCGATATGAATTGATGACTAAGGATATGCCTCTAGGTGGTGAACTTAGCTTGGATATGATGTATCGAACATGCGGTACACAGTTAAATATAGATTATAGTTCAGAAGAAGATTTTATTAAAAAGTTCAGAGTAGCAAACTCAATTGTGCCTATAGCAATTGCTTTATTTGCTAACTCATCAATTGTAGAGAAAAAAAATAGCAACTATTTATCTTATAGATCTAAAGTATGGCAAAGTACTTCTAGAGGAGGATTGCCTAAATTATTTTTTGAAAATATGAATTTTGAAAAATACGCAGATTTTGTAATTAATTTTCCTATATTATTTATACAGCATAAAGATCATTATATTTCAGGAAGGAAATATATTTTTAAAGATTTTATGGAAGGAAAAATCCAAGAAATTGGAAATAGGCTACCAACTGAAGCAGATTTAACAACTCACTTAAGTACAATATTTACTGAAAACAGAGTTAAGAAATATATTGAATTGAGATCGATGGATACCTGTGGTTGGGATTGTTTATGTGCAGGACCAGCTTTCGATATTGGTATGCTTTATGGAAATTTAGATGAAGTTCATGAGCTAATTTCGAAATGGGACATCAATAAAATAATTAACGCTTATCTAGAGGCACCACAAAAGGGATTTAATACTCAATTAATGGGTAAAGATCTTCTCTATTGGTCATCTACACTTTTAGATCTTTCAAGAAAAGGTTTAGAGAATAGAGATGTTTTAAGTAAAAAAGGTAATAACGAAACAGTATTCCTGAACCATCTACAAAAAGTAATTGATAATAAGACAACAAACGCAGATCATATGATTAGTAAATTTTCAAAAAACGAAAATTTAGACGAATTGTATGATAAATAAAATTGTTGCTGTCCAAGGAAATCATCCTTCTAAACTAAATCCTTTAACGGATACAAGTGTATTTTTAGCAAATGAAATTCAGAACAAAAAATATAAAATTTTCTATTATGATCCAAAAGATTTATCAGTTGTTAATTCGAAAGTTACAGCTAAAGGTTTTTTTATTAAATTTAATTACAGTAATAAAAAATTCTACAAAATCACAAAAAAACAAAATCAAGACTTAACAAAATGTAAATTTATTCTTATTCGCCAAGATCCACCTTTTAATCTTGAGTATATTTCAACAACATACATTTTGGATACAATTAAGACTAAAGTTAAAATAATTAACAACCCTACCTCTGTAAGGAATATTTCTGAAAAATTATATTCATCTAAATATCAAAAATATATGCCAGCTACTATTTTTACTCAAAATATGAGTGAAATTAAAAAATTTTTCAAAAAAAACAAAAAAGTCATTTTAAAACCTATCCATAGTTTCAGTGGAAATGATATTCATTTGCAAACTAAATTTAATTCAAAATTAGTTAATAAATTTATAAAAAAACATGATCATATCATGTGTCAAAAATTTCTTCCTAAAATAAGTAAGGGAGATAAAAGGGTTTTTATTATTAACGGAAAAGTATGTGGTGCAATTTCAAGGGTTCCAAAAAAAGGTTCAATTTTAAGCAATATGAGTAAAGGAGCAAAACCAACTAATATCAAATTAACAAGTAAAGAAATTAAAATTTCAAAGCTAATTGCAAAAGATTTAAAAAAAGAAAATATTTTTTTTGCAGGAATTGATTTTATAGATCAAAAACTCAATGGAGATATAAATGTTACATCTCCAACTGGACTTAAAACACTTTATGATCTATCGGGAAAAAATTTAGCTAAAACTTTTTGGAAAGAATTAAAAGCGTGAATAATTTAACTAACCAACAAAAAGGTTCTTTATTAGCTTTTGTTGCGGTAATGCTTATTACGCCGGATTCTCTTTTAATTAGATTATCAGATATTGAAACTTGGGGAATGTTGTTTTATAGAGGAGCTATTCCTTTTGTTGTAGTTTTAGTAGGTTTATTAATTTTTTATAATAAAAATTTTTTAAACGCTTTATTTAATGTAGGTACTACTGGAATATTTTATACTATCAGCTTTGCAATTTGTAATATTACTTTTATTGTTTCTATTCAAAATACTAATGTAGCAAATACTCTTGTAATGGTTGCCTTGGCGCCAATGCTATCAGCAATCCTGGGGGGGATATTTTTAAAAGAAATACCAGATAAAAAAACATGGCTTGCAATATTAATTACTTTCTTTTCAGCTATTTACATATTTTATGACTCTATTCAATTGGGTAACTTTTTTGGAGATTTGATGGGATTAGTAACTGCTACTGGACTTGCAGTAAATGCAGTATTAGTAAGATCGGCAAAGGATAGAGATTTACTTCCTTCAGCAGTTTTAGGAAAATTATGTGTTGCTATTTTTGCATTTTTCTTTGTTGATAGTTTTGATTTAGTTGGGAATGATATGATTTATGTTCCTTTAATGTGTATTTTGTGTGTAGCGATACCATTTGTTTTAGTAACAATAGCCCCAAGATTTATACCGGCTGAGGAAGTAAATTTATTCTTTTTATTGGAAACCATAATTGGTCCTATATGGGTATGGATGATTATCAAAGAACAACCAAGCATAGAGACAATCCAAGGTGGCGTTATTATTATATTGACAATTGCAATTCACTCATTTTTTAAGTTAAAAAAATCTTAATTCTTTAATTACAAATAACTTGATTTAGGAACAAATCAGAAATAGATAGCGACTCATATGAACAAAATATTAAAGAATTCATGGGCTCTATTTTTAGGTATGGGAGCTTTAATGCTGGCATACGGTTTTCAGGGTTCTCTATTAGGGGTTAGAGCTGTTAAAGAAGAATTCAGTTTAACTGCAACAGGATTTATGATGTCTGGATATTTTGTAGGATATTTTGTTGGAGCAATTACGATTCCAAAATTAATATCAAGGGTTGGACATATTAGAATATTTGCAGCATTTGCCTCTATTGCATCTCTAGTTATTCTTGTTCATGCAATTTTTATAAATCCATTCGTATGGTTTTTATTAAGAGTGCTTACTGGCATTAGTATGGTTTCCATTTATACAGTTGCGGAGAGTTGGTTAAATGATAGAGCAAGTAATAGAAACAGAGGAAGTGTGCTATCAATTTATATGGTTATTTTGTATGGAGCTATGGGGTGTGGGATGTTATTTTTAAACTTTAGTAATCCAATTAATTTTGAACCTTTTATATTAATATCTGTAATTACATCAGCTGCACTAATACCAATTTTATTAACGAAACGAAAACCACCAACATTTAAAAAAATTGAAACTATGTCTTTACAAGAGGTATATATTTCATCACCTTTTGGAATGGTTAGTTCATTTTTTTATGGAACTATCCAGTCTGCATTATTTACTTTACTTGCTGTTTATGCTGCAGGAATGAATTTTTCTATATTTCAAATCTCAATAGTTACATTTTTATTAGCAATATCAGGTGCTATCTCACAATGGCCAATTGGAAAACTTTCAGACATATATGATAGAAGAAAAGTAATTATTGTAGTTAGTTTTGCTGCTTCATTTTTTGCATTCTGTGCAATTCTTGCATCTGGCCAAATGTATCTGCCCGATGGTTTAGCTACAAGTAAATTTTGGTTTTACGTTTTTTTAATTTTATTTTCTTTTTGTAGTTTACCAATGTTCTCTTTGATTTTAGCACATACAAATGATTTTATTCCTAAAGAAAAATTTGTTGCAGCAGGTGCAAGTTTACAGTTTACTTTTGGATTAGGGGCAATGGGTGGTCCATTTTTATGTTCTATTTTCATGAACTTAACAAACTTAAATGGTTTTTTTGTATTCTTAATGTTTTTCCATATTTTAATTGGAGTTTATGGTGTTTACAGATCGAGAGTTAGACCAGTTGTTGAAAACCCAGATTCACAATTTGTTGCAATGCCTCAATCAATTACACCGGCTGGTATTGAATTAAACCCAACAACTGAACCAATAGATGAGCCTTTAAAAGATGAAAATAAAGAGAAAATTACTTTGTGATTTAATAAAAAAAAAACTAATTTTTTTCTTTAATTACTGATATTATTTATTAATAAAGCCATAAATGAAAAATAAATTAAGATTAATTAAAAATATTTATTTAAAAAAAAATAAACCAGTTAGTTTAATTATTTTTCTCACAGAAAGATGTAATGCAAGATGTTCTTTTTGTTTTATCGATTTTAGTAAAAATGCTAAAGGCCAACAAAAGGAAAATGAGATCACAGTTGAAAACTTTAAAACTATGTCTATTAGTTTAAAAGACTCTTTGCATCATTTAAATTTTACTGGAGGTGAGCCTTTTTTAAGATCTGATTTTGATCAAATTATCTCAAACTTTATTGATAACTGTGATTTATCATCTGTGGTTATCAGTACCAATGGAAGTTATCCAAAAAAAATTAAGACATTTTTAGAGACTATTTGTTCTAAATACCCTTCGACAAAGTTTGTCTTTCAATTTTCGATAGACTCTTTTCCAGAAAAACACGATGAGATGCGAAAAATACCTGGTTTATTTAAACGGACAATAGAGTCTTATAATTTAGTCAAAAATAGTTCTAAAAATTGTATTGCAACATGTAATTTAACTATTTCTGAGGGGAATTATCAAGAGATTGAAAAAATATACGATTACCTAACAGATGAACATAAAATTGAAACCATTAATCCTATAGTTGTCAGAAATGAAGGTGTTTACGATGTGCCGCCTGAAAGTAAAATTTCACTCATAGAAGCCTATAAAAAAATAACAAAGAAAAATGTTGAAAATGTAGATAAAGGAAAGTTAAGAGGTTTTTCGAATTTCGACCTTGAAGGAAAAGTAATTAATGAAAAAAATAAAATACAATATCAAATGATAGCTGATACCTATTTAAAACCAAAATTTTATTCTAATTGTGTTGCTGGTTCTATTTTTGGTGTTGTTACATCTGACGGAGATGTTCTTCCTTGTGAAATTTTAGATAAAGATAAAGCACTTGGAAATCTTAGAGATTATAATTTTGATTTTATGAAACTTTGGAATGATAAAAAGGCTGGCGAAACTAGGGATTGGATTAAAAAAACAAAGTGTAATTGTCATTGGGAATGTATTTTTACTTATAATTTAATCTCAAGTCCAAAATATACCGCAAATATTGCAACAAAAATTATTAAATCAAAGTTTTGAGTGATACAACAGTAATAATTCCAGCTATTAAAAACTCTCATATTTTAAACAATACCGTAAAACATTGTTTGGAATTAAAAACAAATCCAAAAATAATTATTGTTACAGATGATAAAGAAAATCAAATATTTAATAAAAACGAAAAAATTAAATATATTTTAGTTTCTTCTGGGATGACTATGAGTCGAAAGAGAAATTTAGCAGTTGATACCACTGACACTGAATTTTTAGCTTTTTTTGATAGCGACTCATTTCCAGCAAACACAGATTGGATTATTAATGCTAAAAATTGTTTAAAAAAAAATAATAAAATTTATGCTGTAGGGGGTCCTGATACTTCACCTCCAAATGAGTCTAAATCTCAAAAAAATGTAGGTCTTTTAAAAAAATCGATACTAATATCTGGTTTTAGAAATCATCGAAAAAATATTTTAGATGAAATGTATGTTCCAGAACTTTCTTCATCTAATCTTTTTATGCGAAGAGAAAAATATTTAGAACTTAATGGTATGGATGAAAATCTATATACTGGTGAAGACACAGATTTATTTAACAGAATTATAGCTTCAGGCAAAAAGTTGTATTACTCACCAAATGTTCATGCTTACCATTTTGATAGATATTTTAAAGGTTTTTTAATAGAAAGATATGACAGAGGCATGCAATCTACTGTGGCTATTAAAGCTTATTTAAATAGAATTTTGTTAAATAGGAAAATTGAAGCTGGTAGTGCCTATACAACTAAAACTTTTAGGTTTGAGTTTTTTATTAATCCTCTGCTTGTAACTTATTTTGCTATATTGTTATTAACTGCATTGTTTTTAAATTTAAATTTTATTTTATTAATTCCATTATTCTTATATTTTTTTATTTTACTAATTGAGAGTTTAAGAATATCAAATTTTTCACTAAATTTTATAAAGTTATTAATACAATTATTCATTTGTACCATAGTCCAAAGTATTGCTAGTTTGCTTTTGTTTTTCAACATTTCTATAGATTTAAAAAAACATTATAGAAATGTTAGCGACAACTATTCAGAGTTGTAATTAGTATATATAAATAAAATATAAAACTTTACTAGAATGTTCATATAATATACTCAGTAGCTTCATGAGCAAATTAAAAGATCTTTCAATAATCAGAAAAAAAATACTTAATTCAATTCAGAATACAGACTCTGGTCATTTAGGACCTTCTTATTCCTGTGTTGAAATACTATATATTATTTTAAAGAAATATATAAATTTTAAAAATAAAAATAGGAATAAATTGGTTCTTTCTAAAGGTCATGCTGCTCCAGCAATTTACGCAATATTTGACCATCTAAATCTCTTAAAAAAAAATGAATTAAATACATTAAGAAAATTTTCAAGCCGATTGCAAGGACACCCTGATAAAAAAAAATTAAAACTTCTTGATTTTGGAACTGGCGCATTGGGACAAGGATTGTCTGTTTCAATTGGCTATTCTATATCATCAAATTTATTAAATAAAAAAAATTTTATATTTTGTTTGCTAGGAGATGGTGAACTGCAAGAAGGACAAGTTTGGGAAGCTGCCATGTATATTGGATCAAAAAATTTGAAAAATATTGTAACACTCATAGATGGAAATAAATTTCAAAATGAATTCTCTGTGAAACAAACATTAAAAGAAGTTAATTTAAAAGGTAAATGGGAATCATTTGGATTTAAATTTATAAAGACAGATGGTCATTCCTTAAATAAATTGGAAAAAATTTTAAAAAATGTAACACAAAAAAAATATAATAAACCCGTTGTAATTTACTGCGATACAATTAAAGGAAAAGGAGTGAGTTTTATGGAGGGAAATAATAAATATCATTCAGTTAAAAAATTACCTATGGATGAATATCAGAGGGCTTTGAAAGAGATTAATGGATAAAAACAAAATTATTTCTATAAGAGATGCGTTTGGAAAGTCTTTAGCTAATGAAGGAAAAAAAAATAATAAAATTATTGCAATAAGTATTGATTTAAAAGGTGCTTGTAAATTAAATTATTTTTTTGAAAAATTTCCAAAAAGATCACTTGAAGTTGGAATTGCTGAAGCAAATGCAATAGGAGTTGCAACGGGTTTATCTTTTGAGGGTTTTCGTCCCTTTGTTGCAAGCTTTGGCTCTTTTATTACAGGAAAAAATACTGAGATAAGAAATTCAATTTGTTACAATAATGCTCCTGTTGTGGTAGTTGGTACGCACTGTGGTTTGATTGGTTCAGATGGTGCAACTCAATCTGCTCTACAAGACATATCAATAATGCGCTCTATGCCCTATTTTGAGGTACTTCAACCTTGCACACCCTTAGACACAAAAGAGATAATTAAATATGTTTGTAAATCAAAAAAACCAACCTATTTAAGAATTGCTAGAAATGAAATTCCAGAATTTTTAAATAAAAATCATAAATTTAAAATTGGTGTACCTAATCAAATAGTTAAAGGTAGAAAGAAACTCATTATATCTTCAGGAGCTATGGTCTACAACTGTCTACAAGCTATTAAAAAATTAAATTCTAATAAGTATGGCTTAGTAAATGTATCTTCATTAAAACCACTTAATAAAAGATCAGTTAATAATATTTTAAAAAAATATAAAAAAGTTATTACTGTAGAAGACCACAGTTCTTTGGGAGGATTAGGGAGTATAATTAGCGAAATTATTGCAGAAAATAATTTAAATTTAAAATTTAAGATACATGGTCTTAAAAATGGATTCATAGATAGCGATATTCCTAAAGAATTAGAAAAAAAATACAAAATGGATGTTAATTCTTTGACAAAAATTTTTAAAAATTTTTAAATTGATATATTCTGTATAACAAAGTTTGGCTTGTATACTAATATTTTTAAAATTTCTTTTATATTTTTATTTTTGTAATTATTAATTTCATTACTTTTAAAACCATCTAATACTAAAGCAGATTTAATACCAAATTTTTTTGCACCTGCAATATCGGTTTGAGTATTATCACCTATCATTAAAATTTTATTTTTTTTAAATCTTAAATTTTTAAGTGAATAAGAAAATATTTCTTTATAGGGTTTGCCAATAAAAATAACTTTTCCACCAATATTTTTATAATATTCTGCTAATGCACCAACCTGTAAGACAAATTTTTTTACTTTCCCGTCAAAAACAAATTTGTCTGGATTACAACAAATCATAGTTAATTTTTTTTTTAAAAGACTTTTTAAAATTTTTTTATAATTCTCAAAATTATCTAATGGTTTAATTGACATTGCCAATATAAATTTAGCAGAATTAATATCGGATTTTATAAGTCCAATATTTTTTATTACCTCACTGTTATTACTATTGCTTATTAAATAACACTTTTTTAATCTTAAGAGTTTATTGTACTTCTCAAATTTTTTTTTCTTAGAGGTTGATATATCCTGTAAATACTGTCCACTGGTTACAATTTTTTCAAAATAATTGTGATTAATTTTAAGTTTTTTTAACGTGTCTCTTTTTGCTTCTTTTTGAGTTTGAGAGGTATTTGAAATTATAATACAGCATTTTGAACTTAATTTATTAAAAGTATCATTAACAAATGGAAATTTTTTTTTTCCATCATGTACCACACCCCATTGATCAAATAAAAAACAATCAAACTTATCAATTAAACTTTTAAATTGAATCACTTTCATTTACAAAAATTTTCTCCCAAAATAAATAATCACTTAAGTGTTCAGGTAAACTCCAAGAAATAAGTTGTTTTACTTTAAAATTTATTATTTTTTTATTTTCATTAAGTAATTTAGTCATCGCTGTAGCGACATAATATTCACCATTTACTGTAATTTTATTTTTTATTGAATGATCTATGCAATCTAATAAATGCTTTCCTTTACTAAAATAAAAAATTCCTGTGACAGCACTATCTTTATCTGGATTTGGACTAATAGGCTTTTTTTCTGATATTTTCGTAACAACAAGTTTATTATCTTTAACATAAGCATGTGAATTTGGGCTTTCGCTTGCAAATGGATATTCAGACCATGTGAATATCATAGCAGTAGGATTTTCTTTTTTAATAATTTTATAAAACTTTGAATAGTCAATTACACATTTTATGTCACATGAACTAACAATTACAGGTTTATCAATTTGTATTAATTTTCTAGCTTTTGAAATTGTAATTGCCATACCTTTTGTTTTTTTTGTTATTAAATGAAATTTTGATTTTGTTTTATTTTTAAAGAAATTTTTTTTAAGCTTAAATTTTTTAAATGTCGGTTTTCTAAATATAAACAAATTATTTTTTTTATTTGGTAAACTTTCTAAGCTTCGTTCAAACATTTTTTTTGATGAAACGGGTATAAGTGGCTTTGGTACATTATATCCTAAATGCTTATGTCTACTACCTTCACCTGCAGAAGGAATGATATTTTGTATATCAATCTTTTTTAATATATCTTTTGACTTATAATTAAATAAGAAATAGTTTTTCCAAAAATTGTATTCTTCTATTTTTTTTGAATTTTCAAAACAAATGAATTTTCTTACTTTATTCGTTGTAATAGTTTTATCTTTAAGTATTTTGGAAAATACGTCAGCTACTTGAAGATTATTGCTATTTAAATTTTTAATTTTATAAGAATAATCAATAAAATATTTCCATTTTTTTAAACAGTATATCCCAGCACTTACTTTTTGATTAAATGGAAACGATCCCTTTTTTTTTATTTTAACTACATGATCTTTAGAATTTGTAAATATAAGATCTTTTTTACCTGAATTTCTTCCAAGATCGTGCTTATCTATATAAAATATAAGTCCATCATTAATGTAATTAAAATCTTTATAATTAATTTTAAAATG